>CAZJJT010000033.1:0-17157 GCA_964546395.1 uncultured Fibrobacterota bacterium | reverse complement strand
GGAAGCGGCTGAAGAAGCGGAAGCGGCCGCTAGCGACTCGGGCGACTCGGACGGCGATGCCGCGGAGTCTTCGGAAGAGTAGCGTCCCGCGCGAGGGCGACAAAACAGGGGCGGGTATCCAACGGATGCCCGCCCCTTGCGTGTTCCGGTATGCCGCTCAGTCGGTTTCTCTGGTGTCGTTCAGCAGGTACTTCGCCGCGACCGCTTCCACGGTGCACGGCCCCTGCTTGCCCGCAAGCACCATCTTCAGGGTCTCGAGGTCGGAGCCCCATGCACAATCGCCCGGGGCCAGCAGGCAGATGCTGTCGGGCTCATGATCGGTAAACAGCTTGCCTTCCTTGAAGTAGTAGTGCGCGTCGCTCTGTTCTACCGGGTAGGCTTGCATGGAGGGGGGCATGTCATTGGGGCGGAACCAGAGCTTGATCTCACGCTCCGCCTCGGCGTCGGTGGCCGACGCGTGGATGAGGTTGTCCATGCGGTTGCCGATGACATCGCCCTTGTCGTTGGTGAGTGGCGCGACCGTGCCCAGTGAGCGGATGCACCCCGGCTGTTTCTCCCGCGCTTCGTGCGGGTTGGTCGGACCAGCCAGCGCCCGCACCTTCTTGACTGCGTCGGCGCCCTGGTACACAATCGCAATCACCCGCCGTCCGTGCGGCGCGTGGGCGTAGTGGATCTCGCCTCGGATATAGCTGATAAGCGACGGGTAGAACACCTTTCCGCGGTGCTCCGCGTAGTGCTCCTCAGCAAGCATCCTGCTCACCTGCACAATCTTCGTGGCCGCGAACCGCAGACCGGTGTGGTACTCCGAGAGCTGCGACAGCACGTACCCCGTGAGCGAATTCTTGAGCGCGTCGGGCTTGATGAGGACCAGGGTCTGTTCGATTGCCGGCAGCATGCGGAGTTCCTTTGGAGGGATGCGAAGTGCCGGCGAATATAAATCAGAATGCGCGGCTCCACCCCGCAGCGAGTGCCACCAGCCCTGCCAGCATCTCGAGTTTCAGAAGGAGTGAGATGTGGCGTGCCCGCATCTCCCAGCCCGTGCGAAACTGCAGCACGGCGCGTGCTCCGTGCAGTGGCAGCACCACCACCGCGCACACCACCGCGTAGGCCCACCCGAGGTGCCCAAGGCGCCAGGGGAGGAAGAGCAGCGCGAGGTAGGCGAGCGAGGAAGCGGCGAGCAGTGCCGTGATCGCCGTCCCCGGAAGCACGGCGGTGGTGGTGATGCCCGCAGCTGCATCCCCCTCGCGGTCCTGCACGTCCTTGACTATCTCGCGCGCCAGGTTGAGCAGGAACGCGAGCGCTGCCGGTATCAGCAGTCGTGGCAGTGCCGCGGTGCCGAGCGCACCGAACAGAATCGGGTAGGCGACGAGTATCGCGACGGTGCCGTTGCCGGCTACGGGCGTGCGTTTCAGCCACCGCGCATAGACGCTGAGCAGCACGAGCGGCACGGCGGCCCCAAGCAGGTGGCGTGTCGAGACCGCGGACGCGGCCCCCAGGGCGCCGACAGCCAGGAGCACCGCGAGGGCCCGTGCGAGGCGAACAGACACGGCCCCTGTCACCAGGGGGCGCTCGGCGTGGCTGACACGGTCGGTGGCGATATCGCGGAGGTCGTTGACCACGTTGCCGAAGGCTGTCGCGCAGGCGGCGGCGCAGGCGAGCAGCAGCGCCTGCGTGCGGCCGACCTGGCCGCACCAGCAACCGAGCACGGTTGCTGCCGCCGCCATGAGCACGTTTGTCGGGCGACAGAGGCGGAGGAGTGCTGTGGCGAAACGCGCGACGTGCATGGACGCTGGTTCCGAGGGGGGAAGTATTTTGACGCAAAATAATCACGACAACGCGTTGCACCGCGGCACAGGGGCGTGGCAGACAGCATGAGCGAACGAACACGGAGATGGGTGTTGCTGGCAGTGGTGAGCATCCTGGGATTCGCACTCGACATCGGCACCAAGCTCTGGGCTGAGGCTGCGCTCGAGCGCGGCGTGCACGTGCCCGTCCTCGGCAACCTGCTGTCGTTTGTGCTGGTCTACAACAAGGGCGCGGTGTTCGGGCTCAACCCGGGAGTGTGGATGCCCTGGATGCCGGTGAATGCCGTGTTCTCGGTGTTCATGATTGCGGCGATGGTCGTGGTGCTCCTGTACTACCGCTCGAGCGCGTCGGACGACAGGCTGGTGCGCTGGGGGCTTGCGCTGGTGATGCCCGGGGCGCTCGGCAACCTCTACGACCGTATCGTGCGTCCCGGCACCGGGGTCGTGGATTTCATCATGGTCGACCTGGGGGTCTGGCCGGCCGATCCCTGGCCCGTGTTCAATTTCGCCGACATGTATGTGACGGTCGGTGTCGGCTTCATCCTGCTGAGCCTGGCGCTCGAAGAGTGGCGAAGACGCAAGACAGGCGGTGCCACATCCCCGAACGTTTCGTAGTCTCCGCTGAAGAAGACGGGATGCGGCTGGACCGCTTCCTTGCCGCACGCATGCCCTCGTGGTCGCGCGCGCAACTGCAGGCACTGCTCGAGCGGGGGGCAGCGCGCGTTGGCGCAGTGACAGCAAAGAAGAGTTCGCGTGTTACACAGGGGAACGAGGTGCTGGTCGAGTCGACAGAGCGGCCCGCGGGCCGCGGCTCCACTCTCGTACCCGAACCGATGGATCTGGATGTGCTTTACGAGGATGAACTCGTGCTGGCAGTCAACAAACCGGCGGGACTGGTGGTGCACCCGGGGAGCGGTAACCGCACCGGGACCCTGGTAAACGGTCTGCTGCACCGCGCCGGCGGGTTGTCCGGGGGCAGCGCCCCCGACCGCCCCGGTATCGTCCACCGCCTCGACAAGGATACCTCGGGCGTGCTGTTGGTCGCGCGCACCGACCAGGCCCATGCCGCGCTTGCCGCGCAGTTCTCCGCGCGGCGGGTCCACAAGACCTACTACGGGTTCTGCACCGGCTCGTGTCCGCTCGAGCGCGGTACGATCGACAAGCCGATCGCCCGGAGTCGCCGTGATCCCACCCGGTTCTGTGTGCACTGCAGCGGTCGCGCCTCGGTGACCGAGTTCGTGCGCGAGGCGTGGGAGGGTGGCGTGGGGTTCGTGGCGTTCAGGCCTCACACCGGACGCACTCACCAGATCCGCGTCCATGCCTCCTCGGCGGGCATGCCGATAGTGGCCGACACCGTCTACGGGGGGGGACGCGAAGCCGTGCTCAGGCTTGAGCCGCTCGAGCGCGCGTTTGCCTACCAACTGCACAAGTGCTTCGAGCGACAGGCGCTGCACGCGTACGCGGTGACATTCGAGCACCCGAGCACCGGTCGTGCCATGCGGCTTGCCGCCCCGTTCCCTCCCGACTTCGCGCGGGCCATCGCGCTGTTCGGCGAGCGCATCCCTCGCACGACGTTCGAGAGCGTGCGGGATGAAGGGGCGCGTTCGTGATCGTATATTGCGCTCGACATCAACGAGTTGGGAGACTGACCACATGAGTGTTGTCTGCCGTGTCGGCAGAACCGGACGAGCCGCCGTGCTGGCGGCGGCATGCGCGGCCGCGCTGGCGGCCGCGCAGTCGGTGGAGTTGGAGCGGGAGGTCGCCGACCTCGAGGCGCGGATAGCCGAAGCCCGCAGGCGTATCGCGAGCGTGACCGCCGAGATCGAACAGGACAAGGAGTCGTACCGCGCCCATGAGGATCGGCTGTCGGAACAGCTCTCGCAGGGCAGGGCCGAGGGCGATTCGCTGCGCGGTGAGCTGCGCCGCCTTCGTACGGCCGCCGATTCGGTGGGACGGGTTGGGCAGGAGCTGCGCACGCGGCAGTCCGAACTCGACATGCGCCAGCAGTCGCTGGTCCGCGTGCTGAGTGCTGCCTGCGATTCGCTGGACACGCTCTGCGCTCGCTTGCCTCCGTCAGTGCAGACCCAGCGCAGCGCGCTGCAGTTCCTGCGGGCCGAACTGGCGAGCGGTTCGGTGGAGCCCGGTGAGGCGCTCGAGCGCCTCTGGCACCTTCACCTCGAGCTCGACCAAGCCGCGGCGGGGATCGATGTCTACTCCGAGACGAGTCCCACGCCGCTGCTGAGCGGTCAGGTCGACATCGTGCGCCTGGGACTGTGCTATCTCGCAGCCTCGGGTGAGCAGCGTGCCGCGCTCTGGCGCGGCGGCCCGGCCGACAGCGCCTGGGTACTGCTCGATGAAAGCGATGCAGCGGCGCTGCGGACCGCTGTGCAGGTGCGGCGTGGCAACATGGTGCCGCAGCTCGTGGGTGTTCCGCTGCAGACCGCGGCACGCCCCGACACGGTGGGAGCGGAGGTGCAGCCATGAGAACGCTGCTCCCGCTTCTGCTCGTCACGGCCTGCGCCGCCGCGCCGTTCTCGGATCGCAACAAGGACCAGGAACTGCTGCTCAGGGCCGAATCGCTGCGCCGCGAATACCAGTCACTCCAGGGCCAACTGCAGGAACTGACACGGGCGCGGTGGAGTGCGCGCGAACGGGCCATCGATGCGCGGGCCGGGGCCCGGGAGCGCGTGGACGCGCAGCGGCAGGAGGTCGAACGGCTGTACACCGATATTGCGCGGGCACGCGAGGAGCTGCTGCTGCGCGAGGACGCACTTGAGGGAGAGCGTGGCAAGCTGAAGAGTCGCCAGGAAGAGTGGGCGTTTCTCGCGCAGGCAGTCGATGACAAGCTGGAGCGCGAGCGGACGGCGGTTACGGAAGGGTTCCCGCTGGATATCGAGCAACGCCTCGTGGAGTTGGCGGCACTCGAGCAGCGGCACAGTGGTGTGCACAAGGCCGATGTTCGGCTCGGGGCGCTGCTGGCGCTCAAACGCGACATGCTGCGCCGCGACTCGCGGTTCGGAATGGCACGGCGCACGTTTGTGCTGGAAGCCGATACCCCGGTGACGGCGCAGGTACTCCGGCTCGGACGTGCCATGGCGTACGCGGTGGAACCGGGAGGTGGCGCGTTCCTGCTCGCCTCCTCGGGCACCCTCGGCCGCAGCGCGTTCGCCTGGAACCGGATTACTAACGAGGAGTTCCGGGCGGATCTGGCCGAACGCATGCCCGCGTGGGTGAGCAGCGGTCGACTCGCCGGCCGACTCCCGATGGACATCGTGCAGAGTCGCTTCTCGCAATCGCTGATGGGTGCGGAACGGGCGGGGTGGCGCGCGCGGCTGTGGGCGTTTGTCGCTGCGGGTGGACCGGTGATGGCGCCGTTGGCGCTGGTCGTGCTGTGGGCGCTGGTGCTCATCGTCAACCGCCTGCTGGTCTACGGGGCGCGGCGAAGTCGCAGCTACCATTTCATAAACGATGCGGTCGAGATGCTGGGTCGGGGAGACAAGGAGGGCGCGGGGGCGCTTGCGCAGCGCGGCAGCGGCGTGCTCGCGCGGATTCTCTCCGAGTGTCTCCACCACTCGCGCTGGAGTCGGGCCTCGGCCGAGAAGGCGATGAGAGAGCTGCTCCTCTCCGAGGTACCGATCCTTGACCGACATCTCGATACGCTCGCTGTGCTCGCGGCCTCAGCGCCCCTGCTCGGACTGCTGGGGACGGTCACCGGCATGATACGGCTGTTCGAAGCGATTACCAAGTTCGGCACGGGTGACCCGCGCATGCTCTCGGGCGGCATTGCCGAAGCGCTGGTCACCACCGAGGTCGGGCTCTCCATCGCTATCCCGCTTCTGCTGATTCACAACTACCTTCGCAACGGACGCAACCGGCTCCTGGCCGACATGCAGGTGTATGCGATGCGCATTCTCAACCGGCTGTGGCCCGAGGAGTAGGTGATGCTCACGATGGTGCTGGGGTACCTTCGGGGCGGTGGCGTGGTCAACGGCCTCATATTCATGGTGGCCGTGGTCGTGTGCTATGTCGGTCTCGGCAAGGCGGTGCAGCTCTGGCTCACCGAAGGTCAGCGGCGGCGCGCCGCGCGCGCGTGCCTGTCGGGCGCACAGGCCCGCGGTACTCTCCGCGCCTCACCCTTGTGGCGTGAGCTGCACGGCAACGGCGATGCTGCTGCGGGGCGCAGCGACCGCTACTACCGCAACCGGCTCCGCGAGGTGCTCCTGGGGGTGTCGGCCCGACTCGACACCGGGCTTGACACGATGGTGGCGTGGGTGTCGGTCGCACCGCTGCTCGGCCTGCTGGGTACCGTAGTCGGGATGATTCGTACGTTTGCGATTATCATGGAGTTCGGCGTGGGCAACCCAGCGCTGCTCTCCGAGGGTATCTCAGTGTCGCTTCTCACCACCGAGGCGGGTCTGCTGGTGGCGTTCCCCGGGTTGCTGTTCCACTCGGTGCTCAACGGGCAGCGCGCAGCGGTCGTGCGGCGGATCGTGGCGGATGGCGAGAAGTACGTAACACTGCTGAGCGGGGAGACAGGGCATGATTGACGAGCAGAACGCCCTGATAGTGGTCAACGATTCGCCGGCGCGTGTGGATGTCAGTCCGCTGCTCGACATGGTGTTCATCCTGCTGATCTTCTTCGTGATTACCACGAATTTCAGCCGCCAGACCGGTGTGGAGGTGCAGAAGCCGAAGGCGCAGAGCGCGCTGTACCAGGGGCAGAAGACGGTGTTGGTGGGGATATCGCGTGAAGGCACGTTGCATGTGCACGGACGCCAGGTGTCGCCCGAGGCGCTGGAGCGGATACTGGCACGTGAAGTCGCGCGACGGCCCGACATGTCGGTGGTGATTGTGGGTGACAAGCGCTCCGCGCTTGGCAAGGCGGTGCAGGTGATGGATGCCTGTGCGGGGGCGGGGGTGCGGAAAGTGTCGGTGGCGGCCGACAGGGAAGAGTGAGCGGGGATGCGCGCGCGGGAACTGCTCTTGGCCTCTGTGTCGCGTACCGTGCGTCTTGCCGCCGCGGTGCTCCTGAGCCTGATGCTGTTCAGCATACTGCCATTCGTGCACCGGCTCACCACGCAGACGGCAGGGCTGAGCGCTGCCGAGGCCCGTCAGACAGACATAGAGATCCGGCCGCGCGAGCGCAAGCGCGAGCAGCGCCAGCAGTCGCGTCCCATGCGCCGCAGCGCCGAGGCGCGGCCAAGCGCCGGCAGTCGTGACCGCGGTCTGGACTTCCGGTTCACGCCCGACCTGGCCGTGGGCGGTGAAGGCGCCGGGGTGGGCGTGCAGCATGTGGAGACCATGGTGTTCGAGGAGGGGCAGACCGACGAACCCGCGGTCCCGCTCTCGCGGCCAATGCCGCCGTATCCGCCGCGAGCGCGCACTGAGGGCATTGAGGGCACTGTGGAAATCGAGATCGTGGTGAACCGCGAGGGCCGTGTGGTCGATATCGCGTTCCGCTCGCTTCCGAGCCCCGTGTTCCGCTCGACCGTTGTCTCTACTGTCAAGAAATGGCGGTTCAAGCCGGCACGCCACAAGGGAGTTCCGGTCAGTATGCGGTTCCGCGTTCCCATCGAGTTTCGGCTGGGCGGGTAGCCATGCACTTCGCGCGCCTGCGATACCTGTCACTGCTGTGCTGCGCCTGGTGCGTCGCTGCGGCCAACGCCGACGCCCTCGACGACGCCAATGAGCGGTACCGTGAAGGTGCCTATGCAGAGGCGATCAGAACCTATCGGGTGGCGCTGACAGAGGGCGCGAACCCGGCCGTGGTGTGGTACAACCTGGGCAATTCCTACTACCAGCTCGACAGCTTGGCCGAAGCCGCCGTGTGTTACGAGACCGCGCTGCTGGAAGCGCCCGACTTCTGCAAGGCCTACCTCAACCTCGGCGTGCTCCACTACAACGCTGGTGACCCCGCCGCCTCAATCGCGTCACTCGAGCGAGCCGCCGAGTGCGACAGCGCCAACTCGCGCGTGCTGCTCGTGCTGGCCGCTTCGTACCGTCAGCTTGAAGCGTGGGGGGCGGCGGTGCCGCCGCTTGAGCGTGTGGTCGAAAGCGCCCCGTACCGGGCTGAACCGCGGTTCATGCTGTTCGATATCTACCGCGTGCTGGGCGAGTACGACACAGCCCGGGCGTGGCTCGACGGCGTGCCCGACACGAGTACCCACGCGGCGGAGAAGTACCGCCTGCTGGGCGAGCTGGCCGAGGAAGCCTACGGTCCGAAGGAGGCAGCCTACTACTTCGGGCGGCTGGTGGATATCGATCCGCAGCGGCGCTGGGCCTGGTTCCGACTCTGCCGGGCGTTGTTCGAGCAGGACGCAGTGCTCAGCGGGCTGGACATGGCGCGCGATGCGCTCGGGCGGTTCGACGACTTCGCCGAACTGGCGCTTCTGGCCGGAAACAAGGCGTTCGAGCACGGCTACCTCCGCCGGGCCGAAGAGTTCTACCGCCAGGCCTTCCGCCTGGGAAGTCCGGGAGCCGTGGTCGGGATCCAGAACCTGATCAAGGCCTATGAGCAAGAGGGCAGCGCGGGACGGGCCGATGCGCTCGTACAACTGGGAGTCAGCGCTACTCGCCGTTGAAATGGTTGTTGAAGAAGAGGCCGAGCGAGAAGGCCAGCATGAACGCGTACCACGCGTAGAGCAGCACGCCGTTGAGCACCCGCTCCGACATCGACTGCTTGTCCTTCTGGCCTGCAGCGGCCGCACGCCTGCGGTCGAGGATGTGCCGGTAGATCGAACGACCGGTGAACACCAGCAGCACAATCCCGGAGATCTTTGCGAGTATCACTGGCCAGTCCATCGCTGGGTACCCTTTCGGCTTCGGTGGCTCTCTACTCCGTGTCGTCGTCCGGTGATGTCGCGTCGGAAGGCTTCGCGGGCTGCTCGCCCATCGAGATCTTGACCGCCCGCATCCGGCGCGAGAACACCTCCGTGTCCTCCCACAGCACCACGAACTCGTATTCTCCCTCCGAGGGCAGCGGCAGACCGTTGATGGTTACGCCGATCTCGATCACGGCCCGGCGGTTCTCGGGGCACTTCACCTGCTGCGGCGGGAGTCTCATGCCGAAACTGCCGTCCTCTTTCTTGAACTCCAGCTGCAGCGAACCGTCCTGCGCCACGTCGGTCAGTGCAACGTACACCGCGCAGTTGCCGTGCTTGGCGGGGAAACTCGGGCTGTTGATGGAGCTGAACGTGCCCGCGAGCACGCTCTTGCCGGTGTTCATGTCCCGGTAGTAGTGGTCACACACTACCATCGCCAGCACGATTGGTTTAAGCATTCCCACCTGCCGGTTGTTCAGACGAGTCACACCGCAGAGACAGCCACAAAATAGCTCATGGTATATTCCATATTTTGAGCGAACCGTCAATGAGTTGTGCAGGTTCTGCGGCCGGTGTACGAGGTGCAGCGCGAGCAGAAGAAGGGGGCAGTGGTGCCGCTGAGCAAGGCGGAGGTGAACCGCAAACTGCTGCACATTCTGTCTGGAAGTCTGATACCCGCGGGGATATTCTACCTGCCGCGCCTCCTCGGTGTTTCGGTCTGGTTCCCGGCACTCCTTCTCGGGGCGATAGCGGTCGTGATGGTGGGGGTGGAGGCCGCACGCATGCGCGTGCCCGCCGTGCAGCGCCTGTTCTGTGCGCTGGCCGGGGGTGCGATGCGCAGTGACGAGCAGCGACGCATGACCGGCGCAACGTACATCTTCGCCTCTGGACTTATCTGTGCCCTCGCGTTTGTCCACCAGCCGCATGTCGCGTTCATGGCGCTGGCGATGTTCATCCTGGGTGATGCGGCGGCGGCGCTGGTCGGACAGTCGATGGGGCGGGTGCGGATAAACGGCAAGACGCTCGAAGGGTCGCTGGGGTGCCTGGCCGTCTGCTTGGTACTGTGCTTCGCGGTGTTTCCCGTGGTGCCGGGGCTGCTTGAGGCGTGGCAGGGGAGGTTGCCGTGGCCCGTGGCTGTTGCCGCCGCCGTCACCACGACCGTGCTGGAGCTGTTCCCAGTGCGCCTATCAGCGAAGCTGACTCTCAACGACAACCTCACCGTGCCCCTTCTGGCCGGGCTGGTGATGAGCTGGGGGTACACCGCGTTGGCCGGCTAGGCGCAGCGTGACACCTGATCCTGTTCGGGGTGGCACAGTGACACAACACAACCGCATGGCGCCCGTCCTGCTCGCCCTGCTGACCGCAGCGGCGCTTCCGGCGCACGCGCGCCTGCGTGCGGTGGCGTTCCCGCTCGCCAACACCGACTCCGTGGGGACACAGTTCACCGACTGGGCGTGCTGTGTGGTGGCGGAGAGCTTCTCGCGCGGCGCCCGGTACGTGCCCGATCTGCAGGTGCTGGATCCCGTGTATGTCTGGGGGATGGATACCAGCGCCTGGCGGCTCGACGTCGACAGCGTCGTGGCGTCACACCACGATCGCTGGAAGTGGGATGTGGCGCTCGGCGGTGAGTACGGGTTTGTCGGCGACACGCTCTGGGTGCAGCTCAAGGTGGTGCGGGCCTCGGGCGGAGCGCTGGCACGCCGTTCGTTCCGCGTCTCGGGGGTCTCGGTGCTTGACATCTGCGAGCAGTTGGCTACCGATGTGTTCACGGCGCTTGGCGAGCCGCGAGTGGCGGGCATGCTCACCGAGAGGATACGGGCAGCCACACGCAGCGAGACAGGCTACCGGACCTATGCTTCGGGCTGCCGCTTCGAACTCCTGGGCCAGCACTGGGCCGCGGTGTCGGCCTACCGCAGCGCACTCGACCTCGACGCCGAGTTGGTACACGCCGCGCTCAGACTCGGACGGCTCTACGCGCTTGCGCGTGACCACGAGCGCGCGACCGAGTGGATGCTGTACGGGGCCGAGAAGGCGGGCAGCGATCCGGTGGTTGCGGGAATTGCCGGCGCCTACCTGGTCGAGCACGCCGCGCGCAAGCAGGCGGCCGAGTTCGTGACCGCACACCAGGACCTGCTCTCGCGGAGCGCCGAAGGGCTGCACGCGCTCGGCCTGTACCACCTCTCGCGGGGTGAGTACCAGCGGGCCGTCGCGTACCTCTCCCGCGCGGTGGCGCTCGGACCGGCCGACCTCGAGGCTGACCTGGCGCTGGGACAGGCCCACATGTCCTCGGGCGACTTCGCGCAGGCCGCCGACGTGTTCAACCGACTGGTGAGTATCCGTCCCGACTACCCGCGGTTCTACGTGTTCCTGGGCACGGCGTACCGAAGGATGGGGTATCTCATGGAGTCGGTGCGTGTGCTCACGACCGCGCGCTTGCTGGGGCAGGGCGACCCGGGGGTGATGGTGGCGCTTGCCCACACGAGTATCGAGCTGGGCAACTTCGATGAAGCCCGGCGGCTGCTGGAGGAAGCGCACCGGGTGGAGCCGACCATGCACCAGGCGCTCACGAGCCTCGCGGTGGTGTACTGGCAGCAGGGAGAGCGCGGGAAGGCGCGCGGGCTGCTGCGGGAGGTACAGCGTGAAGGCCGCGGCAAGCAGGCACTGTACAACAACCTCGCCGGCATACTGATGGCCGAGGGGCAGTACCGCGACGCGCTCGAGGAGCTGCTGAAGGCGCAGCGCAACGGAAGGGCGAATACGCGCGTGCTGCACAACCTTGGCATGGTGAGCGAGAAGGCCGGGCGGCTGCGTGAGGCGATGGTGTGGTACGGGGAGCTGCTGCAGCTCGACCCGGGGCGTCTCGACGTGCTCGTGGCACAGGCACGGGTCAGTCGCCTGCTGCAGAACTACGCCGAAGCCGAGAGCGCCTACCGCGGTATCCTGCAGGTGGCGCCGCGCAACGAAGGCGCCGTACGGGGGCTTGCCGGCGTGCTGGTCGAGCAGGGCCGCCCCAAGGAAGCCGTGGAGTTCCTGGAGCGTTACCTCAACGACATGCCGGGCGAGCGGACCGTGCGGATGGACCTCGCCGATATCTACGTGTCTCTCGAGTGGTACCAGGTGGCAGAGATGCACTATGCACAGGTTGTGCGCGATATGCCCGACCGCTACGAGTCGCTCATCGGTCTGGGCACGGCGCGGTACGGGATGCTTGAGCGGGCGGGGAAGGGAGATGTGGACTCGGTGGTTGCCGTGCTGCGCAAGGCACAGACCGTGGGGCCGCAACGGGCTGAGCCCGACTACCTGCTGGCGCTGGTCTACCTCGACCACAAGAATGAGCCGGCGGTCGCGCTCGAGCACGCTCGGCGCGCTCTCGAACACGCCACCGATGCGGATCTGCGGCGGAAGGTGCGCGAAGTGGCGGAAAGGGCGGGACAGTGAAACGGGGCACGTGCGCATGGGTCCTGGCGGCATCGATCGCCGCGTGCGGCGCGGACTCGGTCCCAACGTGGCTTGACACCAGCCCGCCCACCGTGACGCCCGACCCCGCCCCGGGCAGCTACAACCGCGTGTTCTCGGTGACGTTTACCGCCAATGAGCGGTCCCTGTTCTTCGTATCCGCGCGCCCCGATACAGGTTTCGAACGGCTCACGCACCCGTTCGCTGTCTCTGCCGAGGGCCGTACTGTGCTGTACTACTACGGGCAGGATGAGTACGGCAACCGCAGCGCGGTGGACTCGGCGGAGTACGTACTCGACACTCGTCCGCCGAGCCTCTCCTGGGAACCGAAGCCCGGGTTGTTCCCCGCACCCGTGATGGTGAGGCTGAGCGCCGATGAGCCCTGCGAGTTCTTCTCTCATACGTCGGAATCGGATTCGGCAGGCTCGCGCACGGGCGATGCGCTCTCGGTGGCCGACACGTTCAACGGTTACCTCAGCGCCGTCGACCAGGCCGGGAACCGGACCATGAGCCCCCGGCTTCGCTACGTGGTGAAGGGGCGACGGGCTGTTGTGAGCATAGCACCCCCTGGCGGGCTGTTTGCCGGCGGCCAGACATTCGCGCTCAGCGCCTCGGAACCGTGCTCGCTGTTCTACACCCTCGACATGCAGGCGCTCCCGGGAGCGTTCGGTCACTACACGCGGCCGGTCCGACTCGACCCCGGGCGCTCCGTGGTGCGGTTCTATGGTATCGACCGCAACGGATGGCGAACGCCGATCGACCAGGCGACGTTCGAGGTGGATACGACCCCGCCGCAGGTGCGGCTCCACCTGGCCAGCGGATCCTCCCACGACACGATACGCGTGATCGCGCGCGGCGCGCAGCGCGTGTTCTACGAAGTGGGCGAGGGAGTGCCCACTGATGCCAGTCCAGCCTACGGGCAACCAATTGCGGTTCGCAGGCAGGGACGGCAGCGGGTGAGCGCATTTGCAGTGGACGAAGCGGGGAACCGCTCCGACGTGGTGGTATGGGAACAGCGCTACGACTTTACCGCCCCGCGGCTGACGGTTACCCCCGGGGCCGGTTCGTACCGTCGGGCAGTCACCGTGACATTCCGCACCAGTGAGCTTGCGGATGTGCACTACACGCTCGACGGGTCGCCGGCCGGTATCGACGCACGGATAGCGGGGGAGACTCTCGTGATCTCGGCGCAAGGTTCCACGACGCTGCGCTGTGTGGGAATCGATGAAGCGGGGAATGCGAGCGCCGAGCAAAGCTTCACGTACGTCATCGACACAGTCCCGCCGCGCGTGCGCGTGCGCATCGAGGGCGGGCCGGGGCCCGAGGGGTACCGCGTGTATCTCTCTGCGAACGAGGATGGTGGCGTGTTCTACTCGGTGGGCGGTGGTTCGCCTTCACGCTACGACGGGCCGATCGCGGTCGGGACGGGGCAGATCGTCCGCTACTACGCGATTGACAGGGCCGGCAACCGCAGCGCTGACATGGTGCTGGACGAGCTGCAGCGGCCGGCCGTCCGGGCCGCACCGCCCGGCGGTGTGTACAACGGACCGGTGCGCGTGGGGTTCGAGAAATCGGGCAACGTCACTGTTCGTGCCCGGGTGTTGCCCGACACCGTCTTCCGTCCGGTTTCCGACACAATCCTGTTCGACGAGGGTGGCACGCACGTACTCGAGTACTACGCGCTGTCGGCTTCAGGCGAGCAGAGCGCGGTGCGGCGCGAGGAGTATTCGGTCGACCAGAGTGCACCACGCGTGCAGGTACTGCTCAGGCGCGGCGCCGGCGATACCGCATTTGTGCTGTTCGAGGCGTCGGAGAACGCCACGATCTACTACACGCTTGACGGGTCGAGTCCGTACAGCAGCCCGACCGTCGGGACCGCGGGAAGCAGGCTGTCGCGCTCGTCCGACCGTATCAAGGCGGTCCGAAGAGAGGGCGCGCGACTGGCGTTCTATGCCGAGGACGCCGCCGGGAACCAGAGCCGGCTCTCGGTAATCGACCTGTACAAGCCGAGTTGTGTGCCGAGCGTTCCCGACGGTGAGGGTATCGTGTACGACAGCCCGGTCACGCTCTCGCTGTACTCGCTGAGCGAGGGCCGCATCTACTACGCCAGGCATGGTGCCACGCCCACGCTTGACTCCGCCGTGTTCCGCGAGCCGATTACGCTGCTGCGCTCCGACACGGTCTGTGCGTTCGTGGTCGACCAGACCGGGACAGCCGGCGATATCGACACGTTCGTGTTCATGGTCGACCTGCCTCCCAGCCCGGCATTCACCGTGGCGCCCCGCGAGGACTCGGTGCCGGTCGGCGAGGCGGTGCTGTTCGACGCTTCGGGGAGCAGCGACCACGAGAGCCCTGTCTCCGCGCTGCGCTTCCGCTGGGATTTTGATGCCGACAGCGTGTGGGACACCCCGTATGGCTCGACGCCTGCGGCGACACATGCGTACGCGCGGCCCGGACGGTACCGGCCGGTGGTAGCGGTCCGGGATGAGCGCAACCGGGTTGCCACGCTCGGCCGTGAAGTACTGGTGCGCGGTACGTGTCCGCCGGAGATGGTGTTCGTGGTGGGTGACAGCGGGAACGGGTACTGCATCGACAGGAACGAATGGACCCCGCCGCGTGATACGCGACCGCTCACCGGCGTGTCGTGGGTGGAGGCCAAGATGCACTGTCTCGACGCCGGCAAGCGGCTCTGCACCGCGCGCGAATGGGAGGACGCCTGCCGGGGGGGCAACCGCAAGCTCTACCCGTACGGCCCACGCTACGAACCGGAACGGTGCGCCACTGAGGGAGACAAGCCACACGCGGTTGGGTCGTTCGAGCGGTGTGGTGAAGCGTTCGGGCTTCATGACATGGTGGGCAACGTGTGGGAGTGGGTCGAAGACAAGCAGAACCAGGCCCCGGTGCAGATGGGTGGCTCGTACAGGCTCGGGGGGCTGGCGCACTGTGGGCAGAATACACGGGGGCGCATCTCGACGCGATCTGAGGACGTGGGGTTCCGATGCTGCAAGTAGCACGGACCGCACTGTGGAGTGTGTTCCTCGCCGCGCTGTGCGTGACAGCAGGTGAAGGGGCGTTTGAGTGGGTGTTCGACGACCCTCTCGAGGGAGAGTTCATCCCGTTGTTCGAACCCGACGTGGTGGGGCCCGAGGAACTCACCGTGGCCCTCGATGCCTACCACAGGAGCCGCTACCGTGAAGCGCTGTACTACCTGGAGAAGGCTGCTCGCCTCCATCTTCCCGACAACAACCAGGATTTCGTGCTGTTCGCCGCGGCCGAGACGTACCGGATTACCGGCCTGCGCGCGCAGGCAATCGACGCCTACCGCGATGTGTGTGTGCACTTCGAGGCCAGCGACAAAGTGGCCCCGTCACTGTTCCGCCTTCTGGGCTACGCCTATGCCGAACGCGACGTCGAACAGGTCGACAGCCTCTTCGGAGTGTTCCATTCCCGTTTCCAGTCCCATCCATTGTTCACCTCGGTGCTGTATGTCACGTCGAAGGCGTACTACCGCTGGGGACGGTACGGTGAGGCCTGTGCGCTGATCGACCGGATCCCCCGCAGTTCCTCACGCTTCGTGCAGTCCCAGTTCCTCTCGGCGCTGTGCCGCTGCGAGATGCAGGACTGGGAGAAGGCGCTGCTGCAGCTCGAATTTGTGCGGACTCGGGCCACCGATGCTGACCTGGTGCGGGAGGCCGGGATACTCATCGGTGACATTTACCTGGTCCGCGGCAACCCCGAGGCGGCCCTGACGTTCTACAACGCCACCCGCAAGGCCGCGCACCGGTACCACTACACGATGGTGAAACGGGCGAAGGCGCTGGTGAAGCTGGGTGAAGCCAAGGAGGCACGGAAGCTCGCGAAACGCTTCATCAAGCGCTACCCCAGGAGTGACTACTACTTCGAAATGGCTGCGGTACTCGAGGAAGCGTACGATTCGCTTGGGGACCGCCTGGCCAGGCAGCAGATCAACAACCAGGTGGTCGAACAGCTCCTGCGGTTCCGCCTGGCGTTCGAGATTGGCGAGGAACTCGACGCGGTAGCGGAGCAGTCGCGGCAGTGGCGGGCATACGCGGAGATGCGGGGGAGCGCGCAGGCGCGTGAGCAGGCGGCGCGGGCGCAGGCACAGCTCGAGGTGCTGGAGAAGCGGGCCGCGTCGCTGCTGCAGTCGCTGGGGATCAGGGACAGCGGCCGCCGCGAAGGCGGCGAGATTTCGGCGGAACGCCGCTATCTGTCGCTGGTCCGCGACAGTGTCGAGGCGCTCAGTGACTCGGTGCGGGCCGTGGAGCGGCACGGCGACTCGGTCGCTGTCCTCGATTCGCTGCGGGCCGCGCGGGACTGGTGGCAGGAGGAGTACGACCTCGTGCTTTCCGAGTGCTTCGGCGACCAGCTCGACCACGAACGGCGTGTTGAAGAGGAACGGCAGGCGCAGTTCGTCGACTGGACGTTCCGCAAGTACCAGAGCAACAAGGAAGAGCTGACTGAGCTGCACGCACGGGTCTCGCGCCCGTCGGACTCGGCCGCGGCCGACTCGGCACACTCCGTGGAACAGACCGACGCGGCGTTTGCCGCGGTGGCGGGCGAGAAACTCGCCACGCGTATCCAGGCCGAACGCCGCCGCCTCGCGGGGTTCATCCGCTCGCTGGTCGACATGAACCCCGGCGGGTCGTACAACCCGGAGCTGCTGCTGAGGCTCGCCGAGTTGCAGTACGACAAGGCCACCGATGAGTTCGATGCGCTGCTGCGGGAGTACGAGAGGAAGCTCGCCGAAGGGGTCGCTGCTTCGGAGTTGACGTTCCCGGATGTGGACCTCGAGGAGTCGGTGCGGACCTACGAAGAGATCGTGCGTGATCATCCGCGCAGCGACGTGGCCGACATGGCACTGTTTTACCTCGCCCTGGCGCACCAGAAGGAGGGCGACGAGAAGCAGGCCGCCGAGGTGATGCTGCGGCTGATTCAACAGTACCCGTCGAGCCCCTACTACGTGGAAGCCAACATGAACCTGGGCCGGTACTACTTCGAGAATCCCACGATTGAGGGCGGTACCGGGTACAAGCTTGCCGAAGAGGCGTTCCGGA
>CAZJJT010000032.1:0-17534 GCA_964546395.1 uncultured Fibrobacterota bacterium | reverse complement strand
CACGTACCAGTCGAGCAGGGGCTCGCCCCACAGGACTGCTATCCAGACACCGACGGCCAGGAACGGTCCGAACGGTATCCTGTGGTCTTTGCGCAGCTTGCGGGCAACAATCAGTGCGAGGCCGGCGAGTGAGCCGGTCAGGCTGGCAGCGAGTATCGAAACGAACATGGTTCGCCACCCGAACAGCGCCCCTGCCCAGGCCATCAGCTTCACATCACCCAGCCCCATGCCTTGTCCCTTGTGGAACAGCACCTCGCCGAGCTTGCCGAACAGCAGCAGTGAGACACTCCCGGATACGAGGCCCAGCAGCGCCTGCTGTGGCGTGACTGCGCCAGGGAGGAACGCGACTGCCGTTCCCAGGATGATGCCCGGGAAGGTGAACTCGTTGGGGATAATATAGTGGTCGATATCGATGAGGCTGATCGGGATCAGGCAGAGCAGCGTTACGCACTGCGCGCCTGTGTGCACCAGTTCCCATGCACTGCTTCCCCCGCGGATAGCCGGCATAGCCAGCAGGTACCAGAGCACAACCGTGGCCACCCCCGTCGTCGCTTCCACCAGCGGGTAGCGCACCGAGATGCGTGCCCTGCAGCCGGCACAGCGGCCCCCCAGGGCGATGTAGCTGAGTACCGGGATGTTCTCGATGGCCCGTATCATGCGTCCGCACGCCGGGCAGTGCGACCGCGGGGTTACCACCGACTCGTCACGCGGCAGCCGCCAGATCACCACATTGAAGAAGGAGCCAAGGACAAGCCCGAGGAACGCGACCAACACGGTGTACACTTCCAGAGGCACGTCACTCACTGAGCGGCCGCCTTGGCGGAGTCGACCTTGTCGCGGAACTCCTGCAGCTTGTCCGGGATTTCCCCCAGCACTTTCTCCTCCACGAGCCCTTCCAGTTTTCTGCGCATCGTGCGAGTGTCGGGGCGAAGGCGCACGGGGAGGTGCGAGCAGGTAGAGCAGACCAGCGACCGCTGGAGGCTCTTCTGCAGCGCCGGGATCGGCAGCGCGCCGGCGGCAAGGGTGAACACCCACGCGAGGAGTGCGACCTTGGCGAACCCCAGACAGCCGCCGCACACCCTGTCGACCCACCCGAGCACTGTCAGGTGTACCACCTTGCGCACCGTCCAACCCACGGCCAGCACACCAGTCAGCACGGCGACGAACACAGCGGCGAACGCGACAGATACGCGCACCCCCTCGTGCACGTCAATGAAGCCCAGCATGCCTGCCGTGGCGCGATAGAACAGCGTCGCCGCCACCAGGCCAGCCGCAACGGCCGCGAGCCTGAACGCTTCGGCAATCAGTCCGCGTTTGATCCCGATGATGGTAACGACGGTGGCGATGCAGAGAAAGACGATATCGACGATGTGCATGTGTCCACGATACAGCAAGGGGCGGGAACCCCCCGCCCCTGCAGTCAACTCTCCCGCGGCCGGCTACTCTTCCTCGAGTATGCCAACCACGTGCTTGTCTTCAATCACGAACACCTTCTGCCCGCGCCGCTTGTAGATCCAGCGCTCCTGCACGGCCCATGGCTGCTGCACGATGTCGAGCTTGTTGGGCTTGCCGAGCAGGAACTCCAGTGTGGCCTGGCGTATGCCCACTTCGAACCGTCCGTCGTAGATACATGCCTTGTCGTACTCGGGAAGGTCTGGGTTGGCCTGGATGTAAGCGTCGATTTCGGCAATGCTTGGCTTGACGAAGTCCTTGTTGACACACCCGGCCGCCAAACACACGAGCACCGCGATTGCGCTACGGCTTAGTGTTCTCGATATCATGCCTGAATTCCTCGTCTGTGGAGTAGATTCTGACCAGCCGGTCGAGACCGACCACTTCGAGCACATCCCGCACGTACTCGTTCGGCTGTATGAGCACCAATGCCCCTTCCTGCTTCTTGAGCGCGTTGTGCGCGTAGATGAGGACATTCAACGCACCGCTGTCCAGATAGGTGACCTTCGAGAGATTGAGGGCCACAAACCGCTGGTTCTTGTCGAGCATCGCATTGACATTCGACTTGAGCACGATGGAGTCCTTCAGTCGGTCGATCTTGCCGACCAACTCCACCATCTGGTACCCTCGGTATTCGTTCGAGCTGATATTCATGGTTGTATTCGGGGCTCCTGCTCGCTCAGTGAATATAATTGACACATGTGCACCGGGACAATCACTTATCCAGGGTCACCGGTTCGCGGTGCTGCCCGCGCGTCGACCCGCGACAGGACCAACTCCAGGCGCCCGAAGAACGCAGAGGCGCTCAGGCTCTCCTCCCATTGTGCCGCGCCGAGACGTACCTGCAGGCCCTTGTCGGTGCGGTGGGCACGCGCTGTGCGCCGGGCGACATTGGCGCGGACACGCGACGCAAGTTCCTGGGCTTCACGGAGGTTGGTGTCGGGGAGCAGCACCAGGAAACGGAAGGGCGCGCAGGGCGTGAGGATATCCACGGTCCGCACCGTGTCTTCCACCACCTTTCCGAGCAGCACCAGGTCCTGTTCCTGCCGGTGACGGGGCTGGTCGACCAGCTCCTCAGCCGCGTCAACCAGCACCGCCGACAGGGCATGGCTGTAGCGTTTCGAACGCTGTATCTCATCCTTGAGCCGTCCCAGCCAGTAGTCGGGAGAATCGGGTACGCCGTGGCGGGAGGCGAACAACCCGTGCGCGGCACCGGCGGCGACCTGGGTGGTTCGGCCGCTCTGCAGCGCTTCGTCTGCCTGGGCCATGGCGAAGTGCTGTACTGCCGCCGCCTGGATATCGACGGCGAAGCCCAGCAACTGCTCCATACGTGCTTTGAGTTCGATGATTGCCGCCCAGCTGCTCCGGGCAGCCTCGGGTGACAGCTTCCGTCCCACCAGGCGGTTCAGCAGATAGGCAAGGGGAGCCGCATGGCCCTTCGGCGCGCGTTCGAGCACTGCCAGAACACGGTGGTACGAACGCGGGTCGCTCTGTTGGAGGGGGCCGCGCACCAACTGCTCGAACCCCTCAAATGCCTTTGCCCCATGCATGTGCGGCAAAATACGGAACCGTCACCGCTCCGCACAAGCTGCACCTTCCGGGAAGCCGCTCCTGCGGTGTATCTTTCCAACCGTTGTGCACACGCGTCGGAATCTCTTTGAGCTGGAGGTGCTGTCGTGGCGGTGATCGAAATCAGATGCCCCATGTGCAAGGGCTCGATCTGGGTCGAGCAGTCAACCGGCAAGGTAGTGGATCACAAGTCGGCCGACCAGCAGAAGGTGGATCTGGACGGTTTCCTGCAGGAGCAGAAATCCAAGAGCGGCAAGTGGGATGACCGCATGGTGAAGGCGAAGGACGACGTCAAGAAACGACGGGCGGAGATTGAGCAGCAGTTCAAGGCGGCGAAGGAGCATCCGGAGGATCTCAAGGACGACTACGAGTCGCCGTTCAAGTGGGACTGAGCGGGCTTTGCGGGATCCGTGGAGCAGCAGGCCACAGAGGCACAGAGACACAGAGGAGAGAACTGGAGACATCTGCATGAAAGCATCCACCGCAATCGCAGCACTTCTACTTGCAGGAGGAATCGTGAGCTGTTCGAATGGGCCGAAGCCGGCCACGCCGAAGACCCGTCCGGCCGCGGGGAGCGGGTTGATCCGCGTGCGTGTCGCCACCAACAAGGGAGTGATCGATATCGACCTCGACTCGGCTGCCGCGCCCAAGACAGTCGAGAACTTCCTTGGCTATGTCCGCAGCGGATTCTACGACAGCACCGTGTTCCATCGCGTGATTCCCGGATTCATGGCCCAGGGCGGCGGCATGACCGCCAACCTGACCAAGAAGGACACCCGGCCACCGGTCGCCAACGAGGCGACGAACGGCCTCAAGAACCTTCGCGGTACCGTTGCCATGGCCCGTACGGGTGAGCCGCATTCCGCCACGGCCCAGTTCTTCATCAACCTGGTCGACAACGCGTTCCTCGACAATACCGGCACCACGCCGCAGACCTGGGGCTACTGCGTGTTCGGCAAGGTCGCATCGGGTATGGACGTGGTCGATGCCATCGCGGCGGTTGCCACCACTCGGGTCGGGCCGTTCTCGGATGTGCCGAAGGAGCCCGTGGTGATCCAGAGCGCGAAGATCGTCTCGCAGGCGGACTAGTCGGTACTGCTTCGCTTTGGGTGCTGCGCCAGGCAGGGGGCGGGTGGGGTCGGTGGTACGCGCAGTCCGTTGGCCCCCACCTGCGGGGTGCTGATGCGGAGTCCCATCCTCAGTTGCCGATGTGCAGGGCCGAAAGCAACCCCGTGGTGAGCCAGGGCACGTAGGTGATCACGAGCACCGCGATGCCGAGCGCAATGAGGAACGGTGTCACGTGACGGTACACGCGTGAGAGTGGGATCTCGAAGCGGTACGCGGCGAGGAACAGGTTGATCCCCACCGGGGGAGTCAGGTAGCCGAGCTCCAGGTTGGCCAGGAAGATGATCCCGAGATGGATCGGATCCACGCCGAACGTTTCGGCGAGCGGCACCACCAGCGGGACCACCACGACGACCGCCGAGAAGATGTCCATCAGGCAACCGGTCAGCAGCAGCACCACGTTCAGCAGTGCAAGGAACAGGTACTTGTTGCCGATGTGCAGGCTGCACCACTCGGTCAGTCGGCCAGGTACCTCGGCATCGACGATATAGTACGACAGCCCCCGTGCCACGCCGAGGATCACCAGTATCCCGCCCACGGTTGACAGGCACTTCAGCATCACTCCCGGGATATCGCGAACACGGGTGTCGCGGTGCACGAAGACGACAATCACCAGTGCGTACAGCACCGACATCGCGCTTGTCTCCACCAGTGTGGTGATCCCCCGCAGGTACAGCACCAGAATGGCAATGGGCAGGGCCAGTTCCCAGGCCGCGGCGCGCAGGGCCGTGAAGAACGCACCGCGGTCGAACGGTATGCGCGGGACTTTCTCGTTCCGCGCGTGGTGGATGCCGAACAGTGCCACCACCATCATCATCATTACCCCCGGCACCAGGCCGGCGACAAACAGGTGTTTGATATTGACGTGCGCAATCACACCGTACAGGATGATGGGAAGGCTGGGTGGGAAGAGAAGCCCGATACTGCCCGAAGCCGTGAGGAGGCCTGTGGTGAAGCCCTTGTCATAGCGGCTCTCGGTGAGTACGTACGAGAGCAGGCCGCCCAGGGCCAGGATGGTCACTCCGGAGGCGCCGGTGAACGTGGTGAAGAACGCGCACACCACGACTGCCATTACCGCCAGTCCCCCGGGCATCCAGCCGCACGCAGCCCTGAAGAACGCCACGAGTCGCTCGCCGGCCTTGCTCTCCGAGAGTATGAAGCCGGTGAGGGCAAACAGCGGGATGGTCGGTATCACCGGCCCGGTCAGCATCGTGTAGGTTTCGTTGGCCATGATGGCCGTGCTGCCACCCGAACTGAGGAACATCACCACCGCGATGCCGCCGAGCACCGTGAATATCGGTGCGCCCACGGCCCCCGACATGACCAGCAGTGCAACCAGGGGCCACTTGGCCGCCGGTCCGAACTCGACATTACGGCATGCCACGAGGACCGCGGCGACCGGGGCTGCGCACGCAGCCAGACGGTAGTACCAGCGGGCGGGCGCGTGCACCAGCATCCGCACCGCCATCATGGCATACCCCACCGGCACTATGATCATCACGATCCTGACCGGCACGAATCCGATCTTCATCCCCGTGTCAAACGCCATCGACAGGAATTGCCACGAACTCACCGCGAGGTACGCCGTGACCGCCGAGGAAATGGAAGCGGTGAATGTGCCGAGGATGCTCTTGTGCGGCTCGCGCAGCAACTCGACCCCGGCCGTGAGGGCCAGATGGCGGTTCTCACGCGAGGTGATCAGCCCGCCGGCGAACGTCACCCATATGACCAGGTGTTGCACGTAGTCGGTACTGCTGCGGATGCCGGTGCGGAACACCAGGCGTGTAAACGACTCGAGGGTGGGGACCAGCGCCACGAGCAGCAGCGACACGACCGCGACAGCGTCTTCGACCCGGTGAATCCAGCGCAGGGCGCGTTCAGCGGCCCGGCGCACTGCGGTACTCCGCGAGATACTTCTTGACCAGTTCGTACGACTCTACGTCGAAGCACTTGCCCGCCATCTGCGCAAATGCCTTCTCTGTGGCCGCCTTCCACTGCTTCACGGCATCCTCGCTTACCGGGTGCACGGTTACGCCCTTCTGCTTCATCACCTCAATCGCCTGCGCGTCCGCCTTGTCGATCTTGACCTGCAGGTCGCGGCCGGTCCGCTCCGAGATTGCCAGGAGCGTGTCGCGCAGCTCAGGTTTCACCTGTTTCCAGATCCGCGTGGTCAGCACCACGCCCCCGATCAACGGGGCCCACTTCAGCCCGCACATGTGCGGAGTCATGGTGAACCACTGGTACGCTGCGGTGGACAGCGGCGTCATGGTGTACGCGTCAACCATCCCGCTCTGCAGGGCGGCCGCCAGATCGGTCATCGACAGCGGCACGGCATTGAACCCCGCGTCTTTCCACGCCTGCGTCCCTTCCGCGTCGCCAGAGATGTTGTACAGTCTGTGCCCCCGCAGGTCGTCCGGGGTTACCACCGGCCGCTTCGAAAAGAAATGCCCCCAGCCCACGTTGTTCCACATCACCACCTTGAACCCCTTGCCCTCGAGCTCCTTCTCGAATCGCGGCTTCATCCGTTCGAGCACGTAGTTGAGTTCGTCATCGGTGCGCACCAGCAGTGGGAGTTGCACGGCCAGGATCCCCGTGAACACGTGCGCGAGCCCCATCCCCGACAAGCCGGCCCCATCGAGCTGTCCGATACGCATCTTGCGCAGCATGTCGTCTTCATCACCGGCAATCCCGCCCGCGTAGATCTTCGTGGTCACGGTGCCGTTCGACACTGCCGACCACTCGGCCGCAATCTGCCGCAACGCATCATCCCAGGGCGAGCCCGACGGTGCAATACTTCCCATTTTGATGGTTACCGCGGGAATGCTCAGCGACACTGAGCAAAGTGCGCTCAGCGCCAGCCGCAGACAACGCTGTCGTGTCATGGCGTGTGTTCCTCCTGCTCCGGCAGTGGTTCCTCCATGGGGAGGAAGAAATCGTCGATATGCGCAAGCAGCCACTCCGCCTTGCGCTGGGCAAGGATATTGGCCAGCCGTGTTGCAGGGCTCGCATCAACATCAACGGCGAGCGCCTTGTTGAGAAGCTCGCGGAATTCGGCGGCGTCTTGCGTGCCGATACACACGGAGGTCGCCAGTGCGAGATAGGGACCGGCCTTGGCGCCACGTGCGATCTCCAGTGCGCGCGCGAAGTGCTCCCGTGCCTTGCCTACGCTGCCGCCCATCGAAGAGGGCATGGCGCCATAGTACGAAATGAAGAACTCGTGGGCGCTGCCCATGCCGTAGCGTTCGTCGAGTTCGAGCGAGCGTCGAACCAGTGCGACTGCCGCGGGCACGTTGACCGCCAGCGACATGTCGAACTTGTCGGCGGTAAACGCACCCATCCAGGCCGCGCCAGTCCAGTACAGCAGAGCGGTGTCGAGAGGGCCGGTCCGCAACACCACCGAGTCAGCCGCACCTGTGTTCAGCAGCCCTGCGCTTCCCGGGTAGCGCGCCTCGAACGCCCTGAACAGGTAGCCCCGCGCCCTCAGGTAGAGTTTCTTCGCGCGGAGGAGCATCTCGGTGCGTTCGGCGATACGGGTGTCGGGAAGCATCTCGGCGGGGAGCTGCACAAACGCATACGCGTACATCGTGAACGCACTGCCCGTCGCCAGCAGAAGATCGATGTTCTCCGGCATTGCCTCCAGGAGCGACTCGTGCATCTTGAGCGCGAACGGAAGCGCATCGGCAATGAGTTCCGGGTCCTCGTCGCCGGAGAACACTGTGCCGGTGCCGCTCAGTGCTGCTCCTGCCTTACTCATGACCAGGCCGCCGAGGCAGCCAGGGACCGAGACGCACACCGCGCCGCAGAGCAACACGACGGGGAGGAAGCGGACACCGCGTGGCGGGACAGGAGTCGGGGTGCAGTTCATGGGCAGTCCTAGAGGCTCAGCAGCGCGTTGGAGACGACGTGGCCTATCTCGCGAGCGGTTTCCCAGAAGAACAAGCCCCGCGGCACGTCCATGCCGTACCTGAACGTGCGGTCGTACAGCTTGTCCTGCGTAACCACGGCCTTGCGCGGCGATTTCTTCTCCTCCACAGTGACGTGGATCTCGCTCTTGAGCACATGTTTCTCGGTGGGGTCGTGATCGTATGCCGACACCTGGCAGCGCACCGTAATCGCGATGTCGGCATCGGCGACCGACGCGGCGGGATCGACGTGGCAGGAGTCGCGAAGGTACTTGACGAGGAAGCTCTTGTCGGAGATATCACGCGGGACTACGAGGTCACTGGCCGATGTCGTCTTGTACTCGAGGGCGTACTTCGGACGCGTAATCTTAAACATGAGTGTCTGCGAGTAGCTCTTCGACAGCCCCAGATCGAGGTCCTTGAACTCGAAGAACCCTGTGGAGTCAAGCTCGGCGCCGGGGTTGGGAACGATATCGAAGAAACTGCCATTGGGCACGTACGGCATGATCATTGCGGCGAGCGACGCCTTGCCGGTGCGATCGGTCTCGGCGTTGGCCAGGTTCGGACCGCTGTGCAGCTTGACCCCGAGTTTGAGGCCGGGAAGTGGCACCGAGTCGTCGAACACTGCCCGCAGTGTCACATCGTTGTCGGGTTTGGACCCCGGTTTCCCCGCCAGGATCGCGTCGTTGGTGCTGATACTCAACCGCTCGAGCAATCCCCTGAGGCCTGCGGACGTTTCGTAGATGAAGTCCTTGCCGCTCTTGCCTGGGATGCTGGTGCGCGGCCCGAGATGGGCCCGCGCATGGTAGATCGTACGCATACCGAAGACGTACGCTTCCTGAAGGTTGCCGCCCTCGAGCGCGGTGTTGAATTTCACGTACGACTGCACCGCGAGTGCATCGTGCCGCTTGTTCCACGCTTCCGCGGCCCTGCCGATGTTTTCTGCCGGGAACGCGTACATGAATGTCCAGCGCGGACCGCTGAACTTCGACTCTTGCCGCGCCCGCATCGCGCAGGCCTTCACGAAGTTGTCGAGGTGGAGGCGGTCGATGCCGTTCTTCAAGTCCCACTCCGCCAGCACGTGCACCTCCAGCCACCCGTGCACCTCGCGGCGGAACTCCTCCAGCGCCTTGGCCTTCACCTCGCGTGAGGTAATGTCGTCGACAGGACCGGTAAGTTCCTGCGTGTACCCCGCGGTTACGAGTTCGACCTCCTGCGCCTCCGCCGCAAGAACGGCGGCCAGCAGCGCAGCACCGGCTGTCACTGCCCTGCGACTGCTCCCTCTCATGCCCGTTCCCCCGTTCGTTGCGCCTCGATGGCGTCTATCACCTGACGCGCCAGGGCCTGCGCCCCGTCCGCCGTGCGGGCCTCTGCATAGCACCGCATGATCGGCTCGGTGTTGGAGGGCCGCAGGTGTACCCACCCGTCCGCCACAGCGATCTTCAGCCCGTCTTGACGATCGAGGGTGCCAGCAGCGGCGAACTGCCCCGCCAGGGCATCCATGAGCCGGAGCGGCTCGAGACCGTCCAGCGCGATCTTCTCTTTCACAATTGGGTAGGAAGTCCACTCGGCGCACAGCGCCGTGAGCTTCCTGCCCGACACCGCCATCGATTCGAGTATCAGTGCCAGCGCGGCGAAGCCGTCTCGCACGGTCGATACTGCCGGAAAGATCACGCCGCCGTTGCCCTCACCGCCATACGCGCAGCCCCTGGCCTGCATGCCGGCCACCACATTGGCTTCCCCTATCTTCGTGCGGAATACCTTCACCCCGTGCTTGGCTGCCACGTCGTCTATCACCATGGAGGTCGAGAGGTTGGTCGCGACCGGGGATGTCTGGCGGCTGAGGAGGCGGTCGAGCGCAAGTGCCAGCGTCATCTCTTCGGAGATTGCCGAGCCGTCCTCGCCCATCGGCGCGAGTCGGTCCGCATCCGGATCGAACGCGAACCCGCCCCAGGTGTGCGGGGTGTCCCGAAGAAGGGCAGCGAGGTCGCCCAGATGCTCGGGACGGGGTTCCGGGTTGTGCGCAAACGCGCCGTCCAGACCGCTGTGTACACCCACCCAGGCCACCCCGAGCTGCTCCAGGAGGCGGGGGAAGACGATGGCGGCGGCGCCGTTGATGGAGTCGATTGCTACGGTGATCGCCGCGGCACGAATCCGTTCGACGTCGACAGCGGCGAGGATCCGGTCGATGTGCCACTGGGCGGCATCCACGGTGTCAGCAGGGGAGTCGGCACTGCCGATGGAAGCGGTCTGCGGGACGCCCCTCCAGAACGCTTCATACGTTGCGGTGCACTCCTCTGCGTTGCACAGCCGTCCCGACCCATGGACCATCTTGTACCCGTTGTACGGCGTGGGGTTGTGGCTGGCAGTCAGGATCACACCGGCATCGGCATGCAGGTGTGCCGTGGCCACGCACGTGGTGGGGGTTGGGGCGATACCGATATCGACTGGCTCAGCCCCGGCTGCGTGTATCCCCCGGCATACCGCACGAGCCAGTGACTCGCCGCTGGGCCGGGTGTCACGGCCCACCACCACCCGCCTGGCGCCGACCGACACGGCGTGTGTGCAGGCGAACCGCGCCACGAAGTCTTCATCGAGCGATTCGCCGACTACGCCCCGGATGCCTGAGACGGTCATGAGTGGTCTGGTGTTCATTGAGCGAAAACCGCTTCCCTGCGCGTTGGATCGGCAAAACGCGAAAATATCCCGTGGGACACCACGGACAAAAGGCGAGCGGACTACTTCTTCCTGGTGCTCGTGTTCAGCGTCAGCGCCACCAGCGAGGGCCTGCCGGGGACCTCAACCGCGATCGCCGCCCACGGTGTGGTCCAGGTGCTCCCCGAAGCGAACTGCGTCTTGCCCTGCACCAGCAGAAGGTAACGGCCCGGGCGAGCGGGCAGCACCGCGTTGCTCTCGTAGTACAGCGAGAACGCCGTAGCGCGCCAGGTGCGTTGCTCGACAAGCAACCCCTCGTACGAGTAGCTCTTGCGTGAGGACACGCGCACAAACGAGAACCCGTCCTCAAACGCTTTGGCCATCAGAGGTACCTGGCTGTCGTGGAATGCGGCAAACTCCGGGTAGTAAGCGTCGTGCCAGCACTCGCGGTAATCCGCCAACGCCAGGTCCCTGACCACCGGCTGGGTCGGGAATGTCATCTGTTCCACCTTGCTGCTGCACCGTGCAATCCCTTCCGCCGCACGCGTCACCACGGAGTCCACTGCCTTGCCTGGTGCCCGCATCCAGTCAAGAAACAGCGCGACGTTCTCCAGGAACTGCTCGGGAGTTGCCGCAGAGGCCCGGTTGCGGTCAGGCAGGGCTCGGCGCTCCACGGCTTGCGAAAGCACACTTGCGTACGCCATCAGCGCTTCGTCGTATTGCCCGCGGTTCTCCGCAGTACGCGCTCCCTGCATCCCCTCCTGCATGGTGCACGCCAGACACATGAGCACTGACACGCAGGCTGCTGCAACGATGAACCGCCTCCCCGCAGTCCGGTACATGGATCCTCCCCGTGGTGAGACCGCCTGTGGTACTCTACCGTAAATTACGGCATGCACGGGGGCAGAGCAAGCAGCCGCACCCGCGTCGCTCAGTCCGCGCCTGCAGCACCCGCTATCCGCAACAGGTCGTCTTCGTCCAGGTGGCAGTCAGCAGCACTCAGGCTTGCCGCGAGCTGCTCCCTGGTGCGGCAGCCGACGATGGGGACGGTCACGATGTCCTGCTCCAGAAGGTAGAGCAGGACAATCTGCGCGATCGAAAGACCGCGCTTGCGGGCGACATCACTCATCACCCGGTACGCCTCGAGATTGGCCTCACTGCAGTACCCCGACCCGCGCAGCGCCCCCTCCGGCTTGCCTCCCGCGGCGTCGAGTTTGGTGAAGAAGCCGTTGGCCTGCGAGGAGAACGGAACCGCGGCAATCGGGATGCGGCGGTGCAGTTCGCGCATGGCGCGGTCGAACATGGCGATGGTCGGGTCGCCCACGGGGCTCATGGTCCAGCAGCCCACGTTCCACAGCATCTGGTTGGCGACGAAGCCGCGCGTCCCCTTGCTCCGCGCGCAGGTGCACGCCTGCTCCATGCGGTGCGGCTTCCAGTTGGAGCACGCGTAGTAGCGGATCTTGCCCGACTCGACGAACGAGTCGAGCATGTCGATGATTGCCTCCACCGGCGTTGTGGGGTCGTCACGATGGAGATAGTACAGGTCGATACGATCGATACGCAGCGAACTCAGACTGCCGTCGAGGTCCGCCTGTACCTCTGCCGGGCTCATGCGCGGGATGCTCATCGACTTCAACTCAGGGTGCGCCCCCTTCGTGGCTATCACCAGCTTATCGCGCATGCCGGATATCTTCAGCCAGTCGCCAATGATCCGCTCGCTGCGGCTCAACTCACCCGGTACCCAGTTGCTGTAGACGCGTGCGGTGTCGATGAACGTGCCGCCCTGCGCAACGAACGCGTCCAGCAGTCCGTGCGCCTCCGATTCGGTGTTCTTGGTCCCGAAATCGGCGGTACCGAGGCAGATGCATGACGGGCGAAGGTCGGTTTCGGGGATTGCTGCCGAACGCATGGGTGTCTCCTGGAGCTGCAGCGGAAACACGCTGCGGCTGGGTGAGAGGTTTGCTGCAGGGACTGCTGAGACATGGCTACTGGCAGCAGACGCACTGACGTTCCGGGTAGCCCCATGGCGACTCGGCGTCGATTTCATGGTAGGTCCCGGCGCATGCCACGGCCAGCGAGTCGCAGGAGTAGACTCCCGTGGCGCTGCTCCCGGCTCCATCGGTCACCAGAAACTCGGATACGTTCCCAACGGTCACTCCGCCTGACACCACGAACACGTGCAGACGGTAGAGGCCGCACGGCACCTCATCGCCTCGGCAATCGGTCCCGTCCCAGTAGAGCTGTCCGGTTGCCCCGCCGTATCCCTCGCTGACGAACCCGCCGTCCTCGTCGTAGATGTGGCCGTAGCTGCACGGCTCCCCTGCACAGCCCCAGATCGTCGGCCCGTCGCACGGATCGGTCCCCGCTTCGTCGCACACTGCAAGCAGAGCGAGCGGTACGAGTGCAAGCAACGTTGGCACCAGCTTCGGCATCCCGCTCCTCCCCGGGTTCGGTCAGAAAGTAAAATAGCACCCACCAGTCTCTCAACCACTGACACGCCCCCTGGTTCGTGGTGCATGCCGATGCCCCTCCTGATATATATTCACCAATGTCAATACATCGATACGGTCAGGGAGTAGACATGGAGACACGGGCATTCGGGAAGAGAAGTGGACTGGAAGTGGCGCCGGTGAGCATCGGCGGGATGCGGCTGCCGGGTGACGGGGTGGATGCGGTGGCGCTGGTGCGAAGGGCCGTCGATGCGGGGATGAAGTACATCGACACGAGTCGCGGGTACGGGGAGTCGGAATTTGTGATTGGCAAGGCGCTGAAGGACGGGTACCGCGGGAAGGTGTTCCTGTCGACGAAATGCTCGCCGTGGATCAAGAAGGTGAAGGATACCGATGACGGTTCGGCGGACTCGGTGCGACGCCGGATTGACGAGTCGCTGCTGCGTCTCGATGTCGACTATCTCGATTTCTACCAGGTGTGGAACATCCATAGCCGGGAGTGTTGGGAGACGGCCACGCGGAAGGGCGGGATGGTGGATGGGATCCGCACGGCCATGGCCGAGGGCCTCGTGCGTCACACCGGTTTCACCACGCACGACTCGAAGGAGAACCTTCTGGAGTACCTGAAGGAAGCCGAGTGGGCGGAAGTGCTCCTGGTGTCGTACAACCTTCTGAACCGCGGCTACGAGCCGGTGCTCGAGGCGGCACACGCGGCCGGTATCGGCACTATCGTGATGAACCCGGTGGGCGGCGGGAAGTTTGCGGAGAACAGCCCGGTCCTGTTGGCGTTGGCACAGGAGGTGGGCGCCGTGTCGGTGGCCGATCTCGCCGTGCGCTTCGTTGCCTCAAACCCGAACGTCGATACAATGCTGTGCGGCATGTCGAAGCCCTCTGATGTGGACGCGACGGTGTCGTCGGCTGCGAACGGGGCACTGGGCGCCGACGGGATGAAGGCGGTTGCGGCTTTCTTTGAGAAGCGCTCGCGCGCGAACGTGAAGTTCTGCACGAGCTGCAACTACTGCATGCCGTGCCCCACGGGTATCCAGATTCCGCAGATTATGGGCGCAATCTACGAGGACCGGTTTCTGGGGCTCCGCGAGGGTGCGAAGGGGGCCTACAAGTGGGCCGCGCGCGAGGTGAAGGCCTCGGCGTGCATCAAGTGCCGCGCGTGCGAACAGAAGTGCACGCAGAAGCTCCCGATCGTGGCTGAGATGGAGTACGCGGCAAAGACATACGAAGGCTGAACACGCATGGTGTGGGCGGCCTGTCGCAGAGGCACACCACGCCACCGTCCACGCAGCAATGCCAGCTACGCCACGAGTCCTCCATGGGTCTGCCGGAAGGCGCTCGGGGTCTGTCCGAATCCCGTTCTGAACTCTCGCGCGAAGTGGAACTGGTTGGCAAACCCGACCAGGTCGGCGACACGCGCGATTGGCAGGTCGGTCGAGCAGAGCATCCGTCGGGCCTCCTCCAGTCGCGCGCGTTTCACATAGTTCATCGGTGACATGCCGGCGAGTTCGCGGAACACGGCGTGGAACCGCGAAGGCGACAGATTTGCCACGCGGGCGAGCTCAGCCAGTGTGAGCGGTTCGGCCTGGTGCTCGCGGACGTACCGGTAGACCGGGGCGAGTCGTCCCGCGCCCCGGAGGATGTCAGCGGCATGCGGTGCAGGCGGCGACACTTCGCAGACAGCGCGGAAGATGGTGTACCCGAGTTCCTTGCGGCGTGCCGCCGCACGTATCGGCCGCTGCAGTTCAGGCGCTTCGAGCAAACCCGCAATGCAGGTTCCGACGTGTGCCATCACTGCCTGGCCGAGCACGAGCGGCGGCTCGAGCAGCGACAGGGCGTCCATCGCACCGTACACCGTTGCATGGAAGTGGACCCAGCGCACGGCCATGTTGCCGTGTGGCCCGTGGTGGTGGGTGATGCGCAGCGGCACATTGGCCGGCGCCAGCCATGCCTGGCCTCTGCCGACCGAGGCCGAACGTGTCGCGACCTGCACATCGTACCTTCCCTCGAGCACCTCCGCGATGATCGCGTACGGGCAGGTCTTGTGATGCACCCATCCGTCGGTGAAGCTGCAACTTTCACCAGCTGCCATGAACGAGATGTCCAGAGCGCTTTCGGGCAGCGGCGACGATGGCGTCATGGGACCTCCTGCGCTGGACACAGTAGTTCCAGATATATGAAAGATAGTTGCAGACATCATACCGACGGCAGTTTCAGGTATACTTGAGGCAAACACCAGCGGGAGGTGAGCATGAGGCTCGGCGGGCCGGTCTTCGAGAAGTACGATACACCCGAGGAGTGGGTCGGTGCGCTGAAGCAGTTGGGGTACCGTGCTGCCTACTGCCCAGTGGGACCGGAGACAGACGACCGCACCGTGGAAGCGTACGCGGCTGCGGCACGCACCTCGGACATCGTGATCGCCGAGGTCGGTTCGTGGTGCAACCCGCTCAGCCCCGACACGCAGACGGCGCGGGAAGCCCTGGGAAAGTGCAGGAGTTGCCTGGCGCTGGCAGACCGTATCGGTGCGCGCTGCTGCGTGAACATTGCCGGCTCGCGCGGCGAGAAGTGGGACGGCCCGTGCCCGACGGACCTTACCGAAGACGCGTTCGAGATGATCGTCAGCGTTGTCCGGGAGATAGTCGACGAGGTGAAGCCCTCACGGACGTGCTACACGTTGGAGACCATGCCCTGGATGTACCCCGATTCGGCTGACAGCTACCTTGCGCTGCTCAAGGCAATCGACCGCCCGGCGTTCGCGGTCCACTTCGACCCGGTCAACCTGATCTGCAGTCCGCAGCGCTACTTCCGTAACGGCGAAGTGGTACGGGAGTTCGTAGAGAAACTCGGGTCCCGGATCAGGTCATGCCACGCCAAGGACATCCTGCTGCAGCAGCAACTGACCACGCACCTCGACGAAGTCCGTCCGGGGCGCGGGGCCCTCGACTATGGCGTCTACCTCCGTGCCGTGTCGGCTCTTGCCGGAGATGTGCCGGTGATGATCGAGCATCTGCCGAACGCCGAGGAGTTCGCTGCCGCGGCTGAGCACATCCGTCGGGTGGCGCGCGAGGAAGGAGTTGCTCTGTGAATCCGCTCGCTGTGACGATCACCGCCCCTGAGACTGCAGAGCTGCGCCCGGTCGATCCACCGGGGCCTCCTGGAAGCGAGGAGATACGGGGCCGCACGCTCGCTTCGCTGGTCAGCCCGGGAACCGAGCTGGCGTGGAACTACCGTGGGCAGGGCGGTGCGTTCCCGAGCACGCCGGGCTACAGCGCTGTGTTCGAAGTGGAGGAGGTCGGCGCGGGCGCAGCCGGCTTCAAACCGGGTATGCGCGCGTTCTGCATGGGCGGGCATCGAAGCCTGCAGCAGTGCAATTGTTCCACGGCGCTGGAGGTCCCGGAAGGACTGCTGCCCGCCAAGGCGGTGCTTGCGCGGTTGATGGGTGTCTCGATGACCACGCTGATGACCACGAAGGCGCGACCGGGAGACAGGGTGCTGCTCACCGGTGCGGGCCCGGTGGGGTACCTGTGCGCGCACCTGTTCCGGGCCTCGGGGTACGACGTGTGCGTGGTTGACCCGCATCCGGGGCGTCGGGAGTTCGTCGCGTCCTCGGGGATCGGGCACGTCCTGGCGTCCGTGGCGGAGGATGCGAACCTTGCAGGTTCGGTGGGTCTGGCGATCGACTGCTCGGGACATGAACAGGCGGTGCTGGATGCGGCGAAGGTCGTACGCAAGGGCGGCGAGGTGGTGCTGGTGGGTGTGCCGTGGAAACGATGTACCGACCTGACTGCACATGAACTGCTGCACGTGGTGTTCCACAACTATGTGGTTCTGCGCAGCGGCTGGGAGTGGGAACTGCCGCGGCACTCGGGCGACTTCAGCCCTCACTCAATCAGGAGCGGGTTCGCGCTCTCGCTGCGGTGGCTGGCCGAGGACCGGATCCCGTGCGAGGGGCTCATATCACTGCATCAGCCCGCCGAAGCGCAGCAGGTGTACCAGTCGCTGCTGCACGGCACTGCCGGGGGGCTGTTCCAGGTGTTCGAGTGGGGCACGGGTATCAGATGAACCGTCCGTCCGCCCTGCGTCCGCCGACCTCCCTGCGCGCTTGCTCGAGCCAGCCGGTGCGTGCCTCCTTCTGGCTGTCGAACTCCGGCACATAGGGCTTGATATCCAGCAGCGGGGTCCCGTCAAGCATGTCGACGTTGCGCACATGCAGGACCCCGTCTTCTATCCTGTCAAGCTCAACCACCGACAGCCCTATCTGGTTGGGTCGTCGCGGGGCCCGGGTGGCGAACAGCCCGCGTTTCACCGTATCCATGAACGGAACCACTTCGAGGTCGTAGCCCTTGCTGCGGTGGAACAGGTAGAGCAGCAC
>CAZJJT010000031.1:16141-17588 GCA_964546395.1 uncultured Fibrobacterota bacterium | reverse complement strand
GGCCTGACCGGACTGCTGAACCGGAACAAGGGGTAGCAGCAGCCGGCGAGGCACAGCGGCATACGCCACGAAGCGGATGCCGCTGGTACACGCGTGGGCCATCAGGTCTTCGAGCGACAGCACCTTCGTGCGCGTCATCACCCACCGCACCATGGCAGTCCCCATCCCCAACTCACCGGCTCAGCGACTCAGCCCGACGTGAACAGCAACCCCATCACCGCCCCGTACACCATCCCTGACCAGGGATTTGAGGTCAGCATTCAGCCGCTGCCGCCGGAGCACTTGCCGAAGTAGCCTATCATCCCGCCGATTGCAGCGCCGATTGCGACACCGATTACCCGTTTCCAGACCATCGTACTGTCCCCCTCCTCACGCCGCCTTCACCGCGGTCAGGTACATCTGCGCCGGCTGGGCGCCCACGAGCTGGTTCACCACCTGTCCCCCCTTAAACACCATCACCGTCGGGATCCCCGTGATCCCGTACCGCCCGGCAACCTGCGGATTCTCATCGACGTTCAGCTTCACCACCTTCGCCTGCCCGTCAACCAACTCACTTACCTGGTCGAGTATCGGCCCCACCATCCTGCACGGCCCACACCACGGGGCCCAGAAATCCACCAGTACCATCCCCTCTGCTTCCAGGACATCCCTGGCAAACGTGCTGTCTGACGTGTGCGAAACCATGGGCTCCTCCTTCTGTGTTGGGTGACATGGTTCTCACCCCCCAGGTGATGCAACACCCGTGCCACTCCACGCCATGGGTGCCGAAACCTGTTTCCCACATCATGCTGGTCAGTCTCTCCCAGAAGTGTTGTATCTTTCTGTTGCACTGCAACGCCTTGCGCGCGTTGCACGGCACATGCAACTGCGGACACGCGGGGAAGAGGGAGGGCGTCATGCACTGTTTCTCGGAAGACGGGACACTGTCACCGGAGTGCCTGGGCACACTGGTGCAGACCATGGCGGAAGGCGTTGTGGCGGTAGATGGGACTGGCACGGTACGCTACTGCAACCCGGCCATGGCGGTGCTGGCGGGCAGGCCTGCCGCGGGCCTGCTCGGCAGTCGCTGCTCGGATCTCGTGGAGTGCGGCTGCACGTCGGTTGACGGCTGTGAGATGTTCCGCACGGGCCGTGACGTCCAGAGCGCCGAGTGCGCGGTACGGAGACCGGATGGGAGCATGGTGCCGGTGCTGAGGAACGGGCGGCTGATACGCGATGAGGGCGGGGCGGTGGTTGGTGCGGTGGAGACTCTCACCGACCTTACGGCCCTGCGCAGCACTCAGCAGCGTATCGCGGAGCTGGAGGAGTCGGTGCGCCAGCAGCACCGTTTCCAGGGGCTGGTCGGGCGCAGCGCCCAGATGGAGTCGGTGTTCGAGCTGATTGACCTCGCGGCAGCATCGGAGGCCACGGTGCTCGTGACCGGCGAGACCGGTACGGGCAAGGAGCT
>CAZJJT010000031.1:5432-16131 GCA_964546395.1 uncultured Fibrobacterota bacterium | reverse complement strand
CGCGGGCGATCCACGAGCGGAGCAGTCGCAAGGAGGGGCCGCTGGTACGGGTGAACTGCTCGGCGCTTCCCGAGGGTCTGCTCGAGAGCGAGCTGTTCGGGCACGTACGGGGGGCGTTTACGGGTGCGATCCGTGACAAGGTGGGGCGCTTCGAGTTGGCTGACAGCGGGACGTTGTTCCTCGATGAGATCGGTGAAGTGTCGCCGCTGATACAGGTGAAACTGCTGCGGTTCCTGCAGGAGCGCGAGTTCGAGCGTGTGGGCGAGAGCACGACGCGGCGCAGTGACGTGCGGATCATTGCCGCCACCAACCGCGACCTCAGGGCGCTGATTCGCCGGGGCGAGTTCCGCGAGGACCTGTTCTACCGCCTGAAGGTGTTTCCGATCCACCTGCCGCGCCTTCGCGACCGCAAGGAGGATATCGGCCCGCTGGTCGACCATTTCATCGCGCGGTTCCGCACCGAGACCGGCAAGCCGATACTGGGCCTGTCGCACGAGGCGGCCGTGACGCTCATGGACTACTGCTGGCCGGGCAATATCCGCGAACTGGAGAATGCGATCGAGCATGCGTTCGTGACGTGCCGCGAGGGCTACATCGGCCTGTTCGACCTTCCGCTGGAAATCCGCCGTGTCGAACTCCGTGAGGGCGTCTGCGAACCTTCAGGCAGCTCCGGCGCTGCGCCCGACCCTCGGACCCCCTCGCTCACGCCCCGGCCCTACACCCGCGTTTCCGGCCGTCTGACACGCGAACAACTGGTGCGCCTGCTCGAGCAGCACCAGTGGAACCGCACTGAAGCCGCGAGGGCACTCGGGGTCGAGCGGACCACGCTGTGGCGCTGGATGAAGAAGCTCGGGGTCGAGCACCAGGGCTCGCAGCCACTGTAGTTTGGTACGGGGGAGGGCGCTTCGCCCCTCACCCCGCAACGCCACCGTTGTGAAGGCGCCGTCCTACTGGATCTCCGGCAGAATAATCACCAGCGGCACCGTGGACACAACGCCGCCGCACTCGGCCGTCACAGTGACTTGGACACGTCCAGCGTCGGAAGCCGGGTAGGTCAGGCGGTTGTGCGCTGCTCCGTCGGCGGTCAGCACACTGCGGTTCACCGCAACGGCTGTCTGCGGATCGGCAACACCGTTGTCCTCCAGTACCAGGTCATAGCCGAACCCGCCCTGAGCGGCATCACGCTGCGCCACGTACTGGTCCCAGCTCATCGTTGAGTCCAGGTGCTTGTTCAGCAACGGCTCGCGTATATCGATCTTGTTGTTGCCGTTGAAATCCGCCCAGGCCGTATCCCATATGATCCGGGTGATGTACTTGATCGTGCTGTCGCTGGGATCGAAGTACGCCGAGTCATCCTGCCGCTGGTACCGTTTCCACGGCTCGACTTCCTGCTGCCCCGAATCCCGCACCCCGTTGTGGTTGATATCTTCGAAGCCCGGCCCTGGCACGTAGATACCATCACCGTTGAGATCCTCGCCCCGACTCACCACACCGTCGAAGTTGCGATCCTCTTCCAATTCGAACGACGCGTAGTTGTCATTCATGTCCTCGAACGGGATGACTATCGGATACGCAGTATCGATATCGGCGAACAGCCACCCGTAGTAGTCAGCATCACCCCACCAGTCCACCGTGTACCGCCAGCTCACCAGCCCTGTCACGTCGCACGCGAATGACACCGGCGTGCTGTCCACCACGGGGTTGCCATTGATGTCGCTCACTACCGCCGCGATCAGCGCGCTGAGCGTACCGTCCCTGTTGTCGAGTCCCCACCCCCCCATGCTGATCGCAATGTGGGCGGGCGGCCCGCCCACGGTCAGGCACGCCGTGTCAGAGACAACTCCTCCCGGCGACTGCGCCCTGATCTGCACCTCGTTACGCATGCTGGGCAGAGCGCCGGAAACATAGCTGCACCGCGCCAGGCCGTCCGGGCCCGTGGTTGCCGTGATCGGTACCAGCCTGTCTCCTCCGCCGACCGACTGCACCAGCGAAAACGACACGGGGATGCCCTCCAGACGGTTGTTCAGGCTGTCGGATGCTGTCGCTGACACGTGCGCCGTATCTCCACCCACCATGATCGAATTCGGCGTCACAGAGATGCTGAGTCTGGCCAGCACCCCACCACCGAACCGGATATCGTACGACGTTGTCACGTCGCCGGCAGCGGAGGAAGCCTGTGCCACCACCTGCACCACCCCGGGAACCGCCGGGCACCTCAGCCAGAGGTACGCAGAACCGTCCCCGTCCGTGGTCGACTCCCTGGTCGATACGCCGCCCAGTCCGGCGGCGTCGCTGACAGATACTGCCACGATGGCTCCGGGGATGCCGATACCTGCGCCCGTCCTGCAACTCACCACAATCCCGACCGAGTCGCCACTGCCGGCCATGTAGGTCTGCCCTGGCAGCGTGTCCACTGTCAGCATGAACGGCCCCTGGTAGAACAGGATGGGTCTGAGAATCGCCCCGGCAGACACAACCACGAGTGTATCGCTCCCGCTACCCGTACCAACCACCCTGCAGTCGGCTCGGCCGTGGACATCCGTAACGATATCCGCTTCCACGATGAGCGTTGTGTCAGGCTGCTGCACAGCCCAGTTCAGGGGCTCCCCCGCCATCGGTTCGCCGCAAGCGTCCTTCAGAGTCACCGTGAGAAACGCCGTGTCGAGTCCGTCGGGACGAATCGTGTCCCGCACCCAACTGGGCACAAGGGTGACACCGGTGAATACCACGTTCACCGAATCCCTTCTGGTGGGATCTTGATCGAGCCATGCCGCCACCCGGGCGGTCACGTTTCTGCGGTCACTGACAAGAAGCGCTTCTGCCACCCCGAACTCGTCTGTTGCCCTCGATGCCGTGATGATTCCGGCCGTGGTGCTGAAGCGCACCTGCTCGCCGGTACACGGGTTGCCGCGGTCGGTCTTCACCCTCACCTCGATCGTGGCGGTGCTCTGCCCGTCTGCTGCAACCACTCCCGGAGCAGCGGTCATTGTGAGGTATCTGGTGCAGGCAAACCAGACCGCCGCCGACCCTGTCCCCCATCCGGTACTGTCCTGCGCCGTAGCCACGAGCCTCAGCTCGGCATCGTAGCTGCCGCCCGTCACCACAAACGTGGCCCTTCCCAGCGAATCGGTGGTACTGCCCAGTGTCTGCCGCACGAGCAGTGTTGCCGTGTCGACGGCCTCGCTGGAGACCATGGTGACGGCAACGCCAGCCGCAGCGCTGCTGTCAGAGCGCGAGACAACCACCCGCACGGTGACACTGGCGCTGTCGGAGGCCAGCAGGTACGCCTGTTCCGGGAGCACATCCACGAGGAGCGCCCCTGGCGCAACACCTTCGCTCAAGATGAACACCTGGAACACCGCCACTGCACTGTCAGCACCGGTGACAACACACGAGACGGTATCGATCCCGCTGTCGGCCACGACAAGCACTGCCTGCAGCGAGTCGCCAGGCGAGTACAGTCCGCCGCCCGAAGACGTCCAGTGCACATTCCGGGCTTCCCCACTGAGCCACAACTGCACGGCAATCGAGTCCCCCACTTCCGCGAACCTGAGCACCGAGGAGACCCCTCTGTACAGGGTCCCCGCGACACACGCGCTGTCGATCCGCACTACCGCGGGGCCGATAACCGGAACGGTCCCGGTTGTTGCCACCAGCACCGACGTCGCCGTCAGGTTGTCACTGTCACCCACCTCCACGGTGATGCGGTATGTGGTGCCTGGCGTCATTCCCGACAGCGCTATGAGCGTGTCGGACCGATTGGAGAGCGTGCAGGCAAACACAACCACATCCCGCGCAGTGTCCTGCACGACGCTCAGCGCATACCACTCGAACCCCTGCTCTTCCGAGGGTGCCCATTGCACCTGGATGGTGCTGTCGGTGACCGTTACCTGCTGAAACACAACCGGGTCCGGGCCCTCAACGTAGACTGTCGGCCCCGGTTGCGTCGGGTTGTCATCACCCGAACAGGTCAGCAGCAATGGCAGAAGGGCACAGAGCCCACAGATACGCCTCATGGGGCACCACATAGTGTGTGTATGGAGCAACCCGCCGGTCCACGCAGGGACGGGCACATGCAGTAAGTATAGTTGACGGGGAGGAATTTGCCAAGGAGCTGCGCCCCTCCCCTACTCCCAGCTTAGCTCGGCTTGCACCACCCCCCACAGGACAATGCGAGGCGAAACCTGCAGGAACGTCTGCGCACCGGGCGCATTGCGCAGCGTGACCTGTGTGCCAGGCGCCATAATCGCCTGTGCAGAGACGAGCAGCGAGTCGGCAGCACGCACTGCACTCCCCGGCAGCAAGACACGGAACGGCACCGGCGGGACACTCAGCGCCACAGTATCGACACCCAGGGGTTCAGCGCCGCCAGGCACGCTGACCCGAACCACCACCACGGCCTCGCTGCCTTCACCAACCACCAGCAGTGAATCGGCAGGAAAGCCCACGGTGCCGGAAAACGCAGCCGCTGTCACCGAACATGCACTCCCCTCGCCCAACCGCTCGATGCGGACCCAGTCCAGTGCTACGGCCGCACAGTCCACACGCATCGCATCGTCCAGATCGACTTCGAGCGGTCCCACGACCTGGTCAACGCGCATGTCCCTGGTGCTGAGAAGTACGCTGACGCTGTCAGCGCGGCCAAGCGCGGCGGTCTGGCCAGTGGGTACTGGTAAAGAGAACATGAACCGTGCCGGCGAAACACGGGTGCTGTCCGGACCAGCGGCCAGGAACAGCCGCACCGCCGCCAGGTTGGCTGATACAAAGGGTTGTGTGTAGTGCGCCGGCACCGGAACCGGAGTCGACATCAGGATGCCTCGGAAGAACGTGGACGAATCGGCACTGCTCACCGCAGACACGTCAGCGGACGACTCGAACCCGTTCTGTTCACAGTACCAGACCCTCCACATATCGTCATGCCAGCCACGTACAAGCAAGCCGCTGCCGGCGTCATTGGTCACTGTGTAGAAAATCACCCCGTCATACAGGTCAACACAGGTCGCGGCCACCGGGAGACGGAACGCCAGATACGCCGTGCAGGCGCATGCGACCTCGACAACGGAATCCACCCCCGCCACCGCATCCGCACGGAGGCTGTCGGTATGCACTTCCACCTGCAGCCCCTCACTGTTGGCTGCGCTGCCTGTACCCGTCACCCGCAGCGTCAGCACACTGTCCCACACACTCCCGCCGCACGGTAAGAGTGCAGTTGCCGTGCCCAGAGCGCTGAGCGCGCCCGCATCGACAGCCGCCGCTCCATCCAGACCAACACTCAGGGAGCCGTACGACACCTCGGAGGAAAGGTTCCGCACCTGCACCACCAGCGGGCCGCTCACCTGGGCCAATGTGCACAGCGACAGCCCTGGAAGGGGCACCGATACCTGCACGTCGACAGCCGCGGCAAGCGGCCCGGTAGCCACACGTGCCCCCGGAACCCGCAGCCCGTACGGGCCCAGCGGCACAGTCCGCTGCATGTCGGGGACACTGTCGAAGACGTACTGCCAGGGTGTCGACGTGTCAGCAACTTCACCCAGTTTCGGCGCCATGGTCCTTGCGACCGCGGTATCGCTGAACCAGTGATTGCCGTTTCGGTCGCTGCAGTCAAGCCGGAAGAAGTACTGCTGGCAGGGACGCAGGTGCAGGAAGAGGTGGCTGTTGTCGAACCCGCCCGGTACCGAGGTCACAGTCTGCCAGTCGCCTCCGCCGGCTGTGTCAATCGCCTGGTGCACGACATAACGATCCACCGCTGAATCGGGAAACGGGTACCACGAAAGGTCCATACTCGTGTCCGAACACACCTGCACAACCAGATACACCGGTTCACCCGCATGGCCGGTTTCGCTGCCAAACTCCGCCATGTCCGAGCACCCGACAAGAACACAACCGACTGCCCCCAGCACCGCTGTGATACTGAGTTTCACGAAGCCCTCCCCTGCAGAGTGGATACGCCGCATTCAGAACCACCCCCAGACAGAGCAAGAGACGGGCCACCCCATGCAGCCCGATGCTTACCGCAGTTCTCGAGTTGCCGTATCGCGCTTATGCGATTCGTAAATGCCACCGACACTTCCGTGCGACTGTCATCAGCCTCCACCGTGTCCCACACGTGCAAAACGCGGGCACCCCTTCAGGGATGCCCGCGCTGAGTTACTTCACCGACCGGCCGGGGGCTTCGGCCCTACCAGCCGTACTTGCCGGCGCCGCGAATCTTGGCGCCTTCCACCCGCTGCCTGAACTCCGCGGAGCGGATCTTGAGCTGCTCGTACTCCTCCTTGCTCTCGATCACGCGGAACTCGACACGGCGGTTCATCGCCCGGCCCTTCGCGGTCTTGTTGTCCGCAACCGGCCGTTCCTCACCGTAGCCGACCGAGATCAGCTGCGAATCCGGCACCGCCTTCTGCATCAGGTAGCCGCGCACCGAAGCCGCGCGGGCCGCCGACAGCAGCAGGTTGTACTCGTTGCCGCCCTGGCTGTCCGTATGGCCCTGGATCTCGTACTTCAGGTGCCCGTACTTCTTGAGGAAGTCGGCAACGAAGTTCAGGTGGACAAACGAGGCGCTTGTGAGCTCGGCGCTTCCGGTCTTGAAGTTGATAGCCGCCAACTTCGTGTACAGCACCTTCTGCTCCTGCTCAGTCGGCTTCGGCAACTCGTCCGGACACCCGTCGGCATCCTGGAACCCGTTGAACACCTCGGGCTTGTTGATACAGTTGTCGAGCGTGTCGGGTATGCCGTCCTTGTCGTTGTCGTAGTCCGGACACCCGTCCTCGTCCTCGAAGCTGTCGATATCCTCCGGCAGCACCGGGCACTTGTCGGTCGTGTCAGGCACACCGTCCTTGTCGTTGTCGTAGTCGGGACACCCGTCCTCATCCTCGAAGTTATCCTTGTCTTCGGGGTCGTTCGGACACTTGTCGTCCGTGTCGAGGATCCCATCCTGGTCGTTGTCCGTATCCGGGCAGCCGTCCTCGTCCTCGAACCCGTCCATATCCTCGGGATCGTTCGGACACTTGTCGTCCGTGTCGAGGATCCCATCCTGGTCGTTGTCCGTATCCGGGCACCCGTCCTCGTCCTCGAAGTTGTCCTTGTCCTCAGGTTCATACGGGCACTTGTCGTCCTTGTCCCGAATACCGTCCTTGTCCGAATCGGTCGACATCCCCCAGTTGAATCCCATGCCGAACGACAGTTCCATACCGCGTTTCGGCACGAAGAACACGTGGCCAACCGCCTTGTAGGCAGCATCCAGGTGGAAATACCGGGCGTTGATCCCGAAGCCCAGGGTCGAGCCCCAGTGCTCCGGCCCGCCGAGAATCATGCCGATACGCAGCGGGATCCAGTTGCGCAGCGTCCCGAACTCGGTGCCAATACTCAGGCGCGGGATGTACGATTGGCCGGCGGTGCTGGTAAGCTGCTGCTGATAGTTCAGACCAACCGTGATATCTTCGAACAGGAACTTGATCCCCGGCGACTTGGCCCGTGTGAAATTCCACGTGCGCACGTAGGCGATATCAAGCGTGATCGGAAGCACCGACACGAAACTCGAAGACTCGTCCAGGGAGTCGGCCGAGGTCGATGCGTATTCGCCGCGGTTACGGTCGAAGATGGTCAACATGTTGTCGTCGAAGTCGCCCGTGTCCCCGTCACCATCCGCGTCACTCTTCTTAGCCTGGTCGAGCCCGTCAATGATATCGTAGATATCGAGGTCTGACTTGGTGAGTTGGAGCGTCTGTTCGCGGGTATTCTTGGTCCAGAACAGCACCCCCAGGTCGCGTACGCTGATGGAGAGTGACCCATCGTCATCGTACAGGATCCCGCCCGCGTCGATACCCACGCCGTGTCCGTTGAGAGGGAACCCGTTCTCAAACGGCCCGGCGAACCCGTCATCGGGAATCCAGCCGCTCATGCCAAGACCGGCCGTCTGCACCTTCACCTTCGCGTCCACATCATACTGGTTGTTGGTGGTGTACGTGAGTTTCGCCTTCTCGGCCTCCGCGTGGAAATAGGAGTGCCCCATCACGTACTTCAGGGCCACGCCGCCGGCGCCGTAGTCCAGCTTGAAAAACCGGTGAAGAGCCGGGATATTCACCGGCAGACCCAGGCTCAACCGGATATCGGTGGTCCAGATGAAGTCGGCCTCGAGTTCGTCGGCGTTGAGCGTGTTGCCCGGCAGAAGGCCCACGTCGTCAAGAAGCATGTAGAAGAAGGCGTCAGGAAGTGTAATCTGCGCCGCGGTACGCGTCTGGATATCGAACCCGAATCGCTTGAGATTGAACGCAGCGAGGGTCGCGCGAGCGCCAGTGTAAAACGTGACACCATCCTCAAGCTCTTCTGCCAGCTTCTTGGTGGTCTGGTCGGGGTCCATGCTGCCGAGATCGAAACTCTCGCGCATGATCTCTTCGACAATCGCCTGCAGCGCATCGAGCTCTTCCTCGCGCGCCTGGCTGTCCGCCGGCGGGGCCCCCGAGTCGACACTGAGGTCACCGATACTGAACAACGCCTTGTAGGGCCTGAGGTACAGCTTGTCGCTCCAGTACCCCACGCCGACATCCGTGAACGGCGCCAGCTTGAGCCCGCCCTTCGGTGCCTTCTCAGCGCCAAGCAGCGCCGGGTTGTCGTACGCTCCCTCGTAGCTGTTTCCCGATGCGTTCCTGCTCATGCTCTGGCCAGCATCCTTAGGATGCTGACTCACTTCCGCGAACACTGCCGCAGCGGAAGCGACAAGAACGCATCCCGCGGCTATCCGGACCGGCGTTGCCTTCATGAGCCATGCCTTTCTGGTTCGGTTCATAGTCTGGTGGTCCTGTGCACTATTCATCGTCCTCGCTCCATTCCGTGAACAGCGAGTCCGTGCTCACAATTCCCTCGGCGTACAGCGAAGACGAGATGTACAGGCTGTCGTTGTCACGGAGTGCATCCGCAACGGCCTGCGGCTCCAGCTCCACCCGCCACATGAACGCGCACTTCGACTCCCAGGTGCCCAGCGTGTCGTAGGTGGAATCGATCGTGACCACCGCAGGCGTCACGGAGCTGTCGATAGTGGTGTCGGCAAGGAACACGACCCGGCCGGATGCGCGGGGACTGAACCAGGTGTTGATCATCTGGTCAGTCAACACGACATCCTGCTCGGAGGCGCTGTCGCGCGGCGGGACGTAGAGGCCCTGCGAGCCGAAGAGGTTGATATAGCCCCGTGACGTGATGCCGTCCTGGCCGAACTGCTGCGCGACAACAGCCTTGTCGAGATTGTCGAACCCGACAAGCGCTTCCTCGGGTGCCAGAAGGGCTTTGACCCGGAGGTTGACGTTCGTGCGGTTGCGGAAGCCGAAGTGCAGCCGCACCTCGCGTTCGGTGAGCTTGGTAAGACCGACATACCCCTTGAGTATCGAGCGGTTCACGCCGAGGTTGAGCGCCGTTCGACGTGTCACCCGGTAGCCAAGGCTCAGGTTCACATGGTACTGCGCATCCGCATAGATGTCCATCACCGCAAGGTTCTGCGTCGTGCCGAACGGCCGCGGGTTGCCCACCAGGTGCACCCCGGTGCCAACCGGCACCACCGCGTGGAACGCGGCACGGAGCGAATCCGGGAACTGGTTCACCAACGAGGTGATATCGACCGGGATCCGGTAGGTGGAATCGTTACGCGCCCGGTACATCGCGTACGTCCCCGTCACCACCACCAACGGGCTGTCGGGGTTCCATATTGCGTAGTCCAGAAGAACGGTGTCCAGCCGCGCGGTACCCGGCAGCCGCACAGTGACCGCGATGTCTGCCATGATACTGTTGAACTGCACGCCGCCGCGCAGCGAGTCCACCAGTTCATCGTCGAACGGATAGTCGATATTCACCAACTGCGTATCGGCATCCCGGTCATACGCCAGCGCCACTCGTCCCTCGGCCTCCTGGCCCCACATGTCGAGGGTGCGGATAATGAACACGATCTGCTGGGTCGAAGAGATGGAGAGCATCTGGCCGGTCGGGGCCGGCGTGCGCACGCGGTACTGCACCCTGGTCACCGACGTCGAACACGCTTCGACACTGTCCCAGACCCACTCGGGGAACATGCGTGTCGCCGCGAGGTTCTTACCGCTGAACGTCTGGTTGCTGTTGGGCGCGATAGGCACGAACGTCTCCATGAGCGTGCCCTGGAAAAACGCCTGGGAGTCTGATGTGTCGATCCCCGCCGCACTCAGCGCATCGAGGTCCTCGAGACTGTAGATGTCGTTGCGGTCACTGAACCACTCCTTCCAGAGATGGTGGTGCACGCCTTTCACCTCGAGCCACAGGCCCGTGTGGTTCTCCATGCGATACGAAAACACACCGTCTGCAAGGTCGACGAACTCGATGTCCATCGTGTCGGTCAGGTCGTAGTCGTTCATGTACGACACTTCGAACTGGCACAGCGAGTCGATGACCCGGACCGTGTCAGCAGTGAGGCCGTTGAGCGACATGCTGATCGAGAGCACGCCCGCCGCCGTGGCATCCAGCGCAACACCGACCGGCACCGTACCCGAGATGGCTGTCCCGGCAGTCGCTATCGTGGCGTTGGCCGAACCATTGGCCGGGACCGTAACCGGTGAAGAACTTCCCACGCCGGTGATCGTCACTACGACGTTCGTGGCAGCGGCGGAACCCGTGTTGTCGAGCGTGATGTTGAGCGGGCCCGAACCGGCGCTGAACCCGATGTAGCTGACCCCGGCGACCGCGACGT
>CAZJJT010000031.1:2071-5422 GCA_964546395.1 uncultured Fibrobacterota bacterium | reverse complement strand
CGTCTTCGTCCTTCTCCTGAGGGTGTGGGTCAGGTCGATGAGCCTCACGATGGAAACACGCCCGTCGAGGGAACACCGACTTCCGCTGGCTCTGCCTCGGGAATCACTCCAGCACCTCGACACACCTTCCGACCGCGATGGTCCGATTGCCGGAAAGCGGAATCGGGCCCACCGTCACGTCAAACCGCTTGTCCTCCAGGGAGTCGACGGTAATCTGGAAGGAGCTGACGTTGCGCTCAGGTACGGTCAGCGCGACGACATCACCGAGGATCGTGTCCGGTTCGAGCACAGCCGAGCCGGAATAGTAGGTGCTGTCGACATAGAGCACACGAGTCACCAGGGTATCGATGATGGAATCGCAGTCATAGATAGTGTCCCTGATACCGCTGCCGTCACCGCGCACCGTATCATCGATTGCCGTACACACGATGAACGTGTCCAACCTGACCTCATGGATCGCGTCGTCAAGCTGTTCCGCGAGGTTGAACTCCTGGTTGGTGATCGGCACCTGCAGCGCTGCGCGCCATTTCACCGGGTCCTGATCGGTCGGATTGCTGCACATCAGCATGCCGAGAACCGCACTTGCCGCTGCAACAAGTCCGTATCGCCTGAGGGATGCGTCCATCGGCCACACTCTCCTTTCGCGTGATACCGCCGTCACGTTTGCTGTCTGCATGGGGCTGAAAGGTTAAGATACTACAGGAAACGGGTTTGTACAACATAATGTTGAGGCACACGAAGGGGGGCAACGTGCTCGTGCAACGGAAGTTACGATGGAGGGGACGGGCGGTGACGCCGCAGTCGGCGGCTCAGTTTGGGGCCAGCTCGTGCACGTAGATGTCCACGACCTCGTAGGCCGCGCCACGCACGACCACTGCGACGGTCACAGCGACAGGATTGGGGCCGACGAATCCCACCAGCGGTCCGGTGAGCACGTAGAACATGCCCGCGGTAGACTCCAGCACCACCTGGCCGTTCAATTCGCGGTGCACCACCCCGCTCACCACCGCGTCGTACACCGGGACCGGGGGGGTGCCGCCGGGGACCCATTCTGTCGGCTGATCGCCGTCCCAATCGTAGTACACGACACGCGAGAGGACAACCTGGCTGTACCACGGCGGCTCCTGTCCGCGTTCGTACTGGATCGGCACAACCGAATAGCTGTGGACCGCGGTGGTCACGTGGTAGGGATGCGCCGTCTGCGCCATCGCTTCCACCACCGCGAACTGCACGTTGCGCATCTGCACGGTACTGTCGCTGCTCATGCACTGGCGCACCTCGACGCGCAGGTAGTTGACCACATCCCCGTAGCTCAGCGCAACGTCGTAGTGCCCCTGCGGGACGTTGCTCAGCAGGTACATCCGGTTGAGATCCGCCCGCGAACCGTCACACACGCCAGGGACCCACACGCGCACATTCGAATAGAAGTAGCCCGCCGGCAGTTCGACGAACCCGACCAGATCCACGCGGCGGCACAACCGCAGTGCCGGCACACGCACCACACCGCTGTCACCGACCTCAACGAACTGGTCAACCGCGGCGAGCCCCGAGGATTCCTCGATCAGGAGCACGTACCGCCCCGCCGCAACCGCCTCGAACCAGAACGTACCTGTCGAGTCGGTGACCGTGAGCTGCTCCGAGACCACACTGTCACCCGTGCTGCTCACCACGATCTCGCGCAGCACCGCGTCGACATCCTGTGCCGGCGTGCTGTCGGGCAGAAGGACGGTGCCGGTGAGGAGTGCCACGGCGCCGTTGGGAAGGTCGGAGCCGCCGCCGGCAGTCGGGCTGGAGGAGCACCCGGGGAGCAGAAACCAGGCGCACACACCAAGGGTTGTCAGCACACGTGCGTTCATGACCGGCCCTTTCCCTGCTCCGCGGCCTGCCAGTCGAGCCGTTCCGACACCGGGAACGCCTGCAGGTTCACCTGGTACACCCCGTTGACCTGCGTCTCTTCGGTTGCCGCGGCCAGTATCTCCCTGCGGACTTCATCCAGCCGCTGCGCGACGCGACGATAGGCTTCTTCGCTCATCGCGACCGTGGCCCCGGCGATATGACGTTTGTCAACCGGAAGTGTTTCCATGGCCTCGATGGCCCTCAACACGAACTCCTTGCGGGTCTTGCGGGTGACATTCCACGGCACGTCCTCGGCCGTAACCGCTTGCGCGCTCTGCGCGAAGCTGCCATCCGGGCGCCGCTCGAGCAACCCCACCTCCACCAGCGTCTCCACCGCCGCGCGCGCCTTCTCCGGCGGCACCGGTGGACGGACCAGGCGGCCCAGGGCGGCGTAGCTGCCCCGCCAGTTGCCGTACACGGCCAGTTCGCGGATTACCGGGTAGTACCACTCGTCGTAGTAGGCGAACTGCCGCTGGTTGACCCGGTAGAACGTGGTGCTCTTGCGGAGACGTTCGAGCTGGCGGAAGAAGTGCTCACGGTCATCCACCGTGCGCGCCTGGTTGTAGTACACCAACGATTCGAAGTACACCGCGGCCTTGCCGGTGAGCCCAAGCCCCTTGAGCATCTTGCGCATCGACTCGGCGGTAAGGTTGCGCTTGCCTTCGATAACGTGCGCGCAGAAGCTCGAGGAAGAGAACCCGGCGCGCCGGGCGAAGTACCGGTGAGAGAACACGGACTTGAGCCGCTTCTGCTCACGGAAAAAGTCCCGCAGGAAGAACCGGTAGTTGTCGTATCCGTAGACTTTCTCGAGCGTCTCGTTGCCCATGGTCCGTGCTCTGCTCACCTGTGACGCGGGAGGGGCCGTGGGCCGCCTCCCGCGCGCTTCCTGCGCTGTGCAGTCCCCCAACCCACTATCGCGCAGGCACCAGCGTCCTCGCAGCCTCCCCCGGCATAACCATGATCGCCGACTGCATGCCCCGGGTCCGCAGGTACTGCTCCGCCTGACGACTGTCCATCCTGCCAATCAGGCGCCCACTCACACTGTACAATGTCGCCGTGCCCGCCGCAACACCACGCGCAGGAACAGCAATCCTGTTGACCACCGTGGTGGCCTGCAGCAGGATGTCCACCGTGATATCGGTCGTGCTGGTCGCCACGCTCACCTCGCGGGTCGTCTCGCCGTAGCCGGTCGCACTGACGGTCACCGTGATCGTGTTGTCGCCGTCCTGGTAGGCCACACGCGGTGAGGTGGTTGTGTAGTTGCCCTGGTTGTTGGTGCGTACCGTGTCCTCGTGCAGCAACTCCGAGCCAAACGATATCGACACCACCACATCGGTGTTGCGGATTGACGCGTTGGTGATGGAATCGCTGACGCGGCCATGCACGGTGTACGTAACACTGTCGGTTACCGCGAACGCCACCAGCTCGATATCACCGATATCGGCCGTATCATCG
>CAZJJT010000031.1:0-2061 GCA_964546395.1 uncultured Fibrobacterota bacterium | reverse complement strand
CGCGGTGCTGCCGTTGTCGGACGCGTACCCGGGCATCTGTGCCACCCACGCCACCGCGGTGGGCATGGCCTGCACCACCACCAGCTCGTCGAAGTCACCGTTTGCACCCGCGACTATCGTGTCGAGGATCGTGCTGCCGCGCGAGAGGATCACCTGCGCTCCCACCAGCCCGGCGCCATCGGCGCTGTCGACCACACGGCCGATTACCACGAGTGTGTCGTAGACGATCGGCTGGAGCGTGAAATCGCGTGTGATACTGTCGGCGTCGCCGTCAGTCGGGTTGGCTATGGTAGCTTGACTCTGGGCGGACTCGTAGCCGTCGGCGTGCACCGCGACTGAGACATTCCTGCTGCCGGCCGCGTTCAGCAGTGCCACCGTGTAGTCACCGCTGGCGTTGGTGGTCGCATCGCCGTTGATCACCCCGGTCGCGGAGAGAATGCTGACCGTGACCGTGGCCCCGCTGATCCCATTCTGGTCGGGATCCTCAACCGTCCCACTGACATACAGCGAATCACCATTCTGCTGCGTGCCAGCCACCAGCGTGAAATCCTGCTCGACCGTGTCGGGCTCGCCGTCGTTTGGCACCGCGACCGTCTGCGGAATCATCTGGCTGATGTACCCGTCCGCGGCCACCGAGAGCTGGAACAACCCCAGGCCGCCGGCCCCGCCGCCGAACACCGTATTCATCTCGTACTCACCAGCCGCATCGGTGGTGTCGACCTCGGTGCGGGCACTTCCGCCGAAGCCGAACGTGGCGGTGACAATCGCGCCTTCCACCGGCTGGTTGCTCTCGTTCTCCACGACGCCCATGACCGTGAGATCATCGGCCAGCGCCGCTCCTGCCATCGCTGCGACAGCCACTGCGGCCGCCGCCAATCGCAACACTGCTCTCATACTGCTACCTCCTGTAAGGGGGATTGGTGTGTACATATCCACGTGCAAGTATACCCCGCTAATCCCGTCAACGCAATGGTACGATTCGCAATTTCGTTCTCATTGGAGAACGTCTGTACTGCCACTTATTCTATATAACCGCTTGTCGTATATCCCGTTACGTATCTTCATGCCATGCCATGTAGATTCACTTGTCACTATTTTTGAGAACACCGCTCACAGGATGCTGCGGTTGCGGCCGCCCGCATCACACACCGGCAGCAGTGATGCTCAGGCCAGGAATGCGTTCTTCAGGTGCTCCACCTTGCCCCCTACGATCGCCACGGCATCGAAGCGGCAGGGGCCGTGGTCGCGGGCGCGCTCACGGTAGATGCGTGCCATGATGGAGAGCTTGTGCTGCTTGGCGCGGTTGACACGGAAGAAGGGGTGGCCATAGCGCAGATCACGCGCGGTCTTGACCTCGACGAACACCAGGGACCCGCCGGGCTCGCGAGCAACGATATCGATCTCGCCGTGTCTGGTCTGGAAGTTGCGCGTGACTATCTCGTAGCCCAGGTTCTCGAGGTACTCCACCGCGGCCTCTTCACCGTGGACTCCCTTGAACCTGGTGTCCGGCTCTTCAGGGTTCATGCCTGCAGTGACTCCGTATCCCCTGTCTGCTCTGTGGTGGGGACTCTCGCGCTCACGGATGGGTTGCCAGGTGGTACACGACCAGCCCGAGGGCCGCGAGGGCGATGGCGATAGCCGGCCAGCCGTAATAGAACACACGCCACCAGTAGCCGATACTCAGCACGGGAAGGCTTTCCAGCGTATCGCGGCGGCGCTCGCCGTTGCGCCTGTCGGTAATGCGTCGGTCGTCCGCAGCCACTTCCTTCTTCCCCGTCGCCTTCATCGTGACCGTCGGCCGCTCCACCTTCTCGCCGATATCCACGGTGTCGAGGTCGCGCAGGAGATCATCGACGTGCTGGTAGCGCTCACGCGGGTCCTTCTTGAGGCACTTCAGCACGATCAACTCGAGGCGTTTGGGGCAGTCCGCACGCTTCGCTGACGGGGGTGTGGGGAGTTCGTGGACCTGCTTGTAGGCAACGGCCACCGGGTTGTTGGCCAGGAACGGCGGGTTGCGTGTAAGCATCTCGTAGATGACGATGCCCACCGAGTAGATGTCGG
>CAZJJT010000030.1:0-17958 GCA_964546395.1 uncultured Fibrobacterota bacterium | reverse complement strand
CTGGTCGTCGTGGAACACCGGAATGCCCATCTCAGCCTTCAGCCGCTGCTCTATCGTGAAGCACTCCGGGGACTTGATGTCCTCGAGATTGATCCCGCCGAAGGTAGGCTCGAGCCGCTTGACGATGGTGATGAACTCCTCGACATCCAGCGTGTCGACCTCGAGGTCAAACACGTCGATATCGGCGAACCGCTTGAACAGCACGCCCTTGCCCTCCATCACGGGCTTGCCCGCCAGCGCGCCGATGTTGCCCAGTCCGAGGACAGCTGTGCCGTTGGTGATGACCGCCACCAGATTGCCCCGGGCGGTGTAGCGGTACGCCTCGTCGGCATCGGCCTGGATGGCGCGGCACGGTTCGGCAACCCCGGGCGTGTAGGCCAGCGAGAGGTCACGCTGGGTGTAGCAGGGCTTCGTGGGCACTACTTGCACCTTGCCCGGACGGCCTTCGGCATGGTAACGCAGAGCTTCTTCACGCGAGGTCAGTTGCTTCTTCACAGGTACTCCGGCAGTGGAAGAGGACGCGGTTGGCGCAGCAGGTGAAGCAGGCGAAAATAGATGGTTGTATTTTCCAGCCGCACAGAGAGGAAACGGCGGCACGACATGGCTGCAGACAAGGCGTTTCTGGAATTTGACGGAGCGAGGACCGGGTTGCCCGTGGTCCGGGGGACCGAGGGCCAGGTCGGGGTGGACATCGGCAAGCTGCAGGCCGACACTGGCCTGTTGACCTACGACAACGGCTTCGCCAACACCGGCTCGTGCCTGAGCGACATCACCTATGTCGACGGGCAGGAAGGCATCCTGCGGTACCGGGGCTACGATGTCGAGGGGCTGGTGAGCAACTGCACGTTCGTGGAAGTCGCGTACCTGCTGGTGCACGGGAAACTGCCGACTGCTCCTGAGCTCAAGCAATGGAGTTCGCTGCTCAACGAACACTCGTTGATCCACGAGGACATGCACCACTTCTTCACCGGTTTCCCCGTGGGTTCGCACCCCATGACCATCCTTTCGGCGATGGTGACGTCGCTGTCGAGTTTCTATCCGCATATCGTTGACGGTGACCCGAATTTCGATATCACCGCAGCGCGGCTGATCTCGAAGGTGCGCACGATTGCTGCATTCTCGTACAAGAAGTCGCTCGGGGAACCAGAGGTGTACCCCCGTCATGACTTGAGCTACTGCGCGAATTTCATGAACATGATGTTCTCCTCGCCGGTCAAGGAGTATGTGATTCGGCCGGATGTGGTGGAGGGGTTGAATCAGCTGCTGATCGTGCATGCCGATCACGAGCAGAACTGCTCCACTTCGGCCGTGCGGCTCGTGGCAAGCTCCGGGGTGAACCTGTATGCCGCGATATCAGCGGGCATATCGGCGTTGTGGGGCCCCATGCACGGCGGAGCGAACCAGGCAGTCATCGAGATGTTGATGGCCATCCACAAGGACGGCATGACTACCGCGCGGACCATCGAGCGGGCCAAGAGCAAGGACGACAAGTTCCGCCTGATGGGGTTCGGGCATCCGGTGTACAAGACGCTCGATCCGCGTGTGAAGGTGATCAAGCGGCTGTGCCACGAGCTGCTGCCCAAGCTCGACGTGAAGGACCCACTGCTCGACATCGCAATGGAACTCGAGGCCGCGGCGCTCAAGGACGAGTATTTCATCGAGCGGCGCCTGTACCCGAATGTCGACTTCTACTCGGGCATCATCTACCGGGCGATGGGCATCCCACTCAACATGATGACCGTCATGTTCGCGATCGGCCGCCTTCCGGGGTGGATCGCCCACTGGCGCGAAACCGCCGAGAATCCCAAGTGGAAGATTTGGCGTCCGCGCCAGATCTATACGGGACCCACGCGGCGCGAGTTCGTACCGATCATGAACCGTTCTGCCTGAGCGGTTGCGCGGTCACGCAATACTGCTACAGTCCGGCGCTCACGCATGAAACCGGGCACTTCGATGACAGGCGTGCCGGACCATGCGGCACGTGTGCCTGTCGGGTCGAGCAGGTAGTTGACCATCGCCGCGGCGAGGCCGCGCGGGTTGTGGCAGAACGAAGTCAGGTGCTGGCGCACGGCAAGCTGGCTGTCGTCGAAGCCCACCAGCGACACGTGGCCCGGAACCCGAACCCGTTTACTGCGGAGAAACGAAAGGCACTCAACCGCAATCGAATCGTTGGGCGCAATCCAGGCGGTGAGCCCCTCGTCACGGCAGGCTTCCTCGAGCATCGGTTCGAGGATCCGGCGCATCTCCTCCCGGTGCTGCTGGCGTTCCACCGGGTTTGACACCTCGTCCACGTACTCGCGGAGGAACGGCTGGCTGCGGGGGGCGAAGCTCAGGCGCCCCGCAAGTGACTGGAGTTCGCGGAACAGCTTCTGATCGTGCGGTGAACGCTGTGGACGAGCTGGCTGTCGCCGCGCGTGCAGAACACGGGGCGGCTGGCCGAGGAGCGCCAGGCACGCGCCGCGCACGCCCTGCAGGCGTCGCCGCGACCAGTCTGCCTCAGGGTACGCATCGATCCACGCCATGCGGCGGTGACCGCGCTCTACCAGGTACCGCGCGGCCACCTGCCCGCTGTGGGCCGACTGTGACACGCTGAACGTCTGCCAGTGCTTCGGGAGCGCGGCCACCTGCTCGGCGTCCTGCGTCCCGCCGTCGTCCAGGTACGCCACGGGTACCGCGTGCAGCGAGAGGAGCTCCTGGAGCCGCCGCTGGAGGGCCGGCCCCATGAACATGTTCCACACCAGGCACCCGGCCACAGTGCTGCCGCGGATCGCCGCGACGAGTTCGTGCTCGTCCGCGCGTGGGAGGGTGGGCCTGCCGAAGCGACGGTTGAGCACGTGCACTCTGATGCTGAGCCCGCGCTCACGGCACTCATCTTCGACCGCTGCCAGAAGAGGCAGCTGGTGGTGGGTCTGCTGGCCGAGTTCGGCGCGGTTGTCGCCAACGGCCACCAGGCGCACGTGCAGCGTGCTGGTGAGTGTCGAGCGCATGTGGTAGCGGCGGCCGTACCGCTGAAGGGCGCCCTGTGCAAGGAGCGTGTTGAGGCTGGCACTCAGCAGCGCCCGGCCGGCGCCGTAGCGTGCCTGCAGCTGCTTCAGCCCCGGCAGTGAGTCGTGAGGGGTTGCCAGGGAACCCGAGTGCAGATCCCGAAGAAGAGCTTCCGTGAGCCGCCTGCTGCGTGAGGCCGGCAGAGGAGATGAGCGTGGGGCGTGGGGGAAGGAGACGTCGGGGGCACGCAGGATGCGGGTCCCGCGATGCGGGACCGCGTCCACCACACCCTCGGCTGCCAGCAGCTTCAGCGCGGCCACAACGGTCGCGCCTGCACAGCCGAGAAGCGATGCCGTCTCGCGGACCCCCGGGAGCAGAGAACTGCCTTCACGCAGGCGTCGGGACGCGAGGGCGGCAATGCGGTCGCGGATCTCCGCAGCGGTGTGTCGTCGTTTCGTCACGAGGCATCCTCGTACAACTGTTCTAGAACAATTATACGTTACGGGGAATGCCGGTGCCACGCTTCCCGTGGCTGACCCCTACATTGGGTCAGAGAGAGTGTCGCAGTCACTCACGGATACCCCAGGGGGAACTCATGCCGGGACGGCAGAGGGCAGCAGGTCGCGCGGTCGGCGTGTTGGTCGCCGGCATCTGCATGGCAAGTTCGGTGCAGCCGCAGGGCCTCGACATACAGGGGAAGCTGCTCGGCGAAGTAGGCGGGAACCGCATCTCGCTGTTTGATCTGCAGACCAGGCAGGAAGATACGCTCGTTGCCCCGCGCGACATCATCAGTCACTACGGGCGGTTGCGCAAGGCAAGCTTCTCGCCCGACGGACGGAGAATCTGCTTCGTGCTGCAGGACAACGTACCGACGGTCAACCGTATCTACGTGGCCGACAACGACGGCGGCAACATCACCCACCTCTGCGATTTCACCAACCAGAGCACACAGAATGTGAACTGGTGCACCGACGGCCACATCTACTGGTGTGAGTTGACAAACGCGATCTACCGTGTGAACGTGCTCACGAAGGAGAAGGAGACGTACTGGGACCAGCCGAATGTCGAGGGGTACAGTTCGGTTGCGATCGAGGACATGGTTGTGTCTAACGACGGGCACTTCGGCTCGGCCCGGGGTGGCGGTGAAGTGAGCTTCTTCGACCTGGCGAACAGGCAGAAGATCAACTACGGTCGCGGCGGCTGCAGCGGGTGGATATCGCCGGGAGGCACGCGCCTGGCGCATCCCTACACCTGCTGTGTCCCGTTCCCTGCCGGTGCCGAGAGTTGGCTCACGGTCACTGCCATCGAGTCGCTGACAGTCACCACGCCTCCCGACACCTCGATCATTCGTCCGGTGGTCCAGTTCCTCTGGCCGCCGGGGCAGCCCGAGGGCGACGAGACGTACCGCACCGAGTGGTTCCGCTGGGCCAAAAACTCCGATAACTACGTGGTGTGCAAGGGGCGTGACGCCAACGGCCCCCTCGGGGCAATCTTCTACGAGATATCGACACAGCAATGGAACAACATCGCCGTGTCGGATTTCGACGCCTCCAACCTGTGGATCGGCCCGCTTCCCGACCCGCATGCCTCCGGGCCCGTGATCGCACTCGTCGACACGTCCTGCCTGCTGTCGGCCACGGTTCTGCGCGACACCGTGCAGGTCTCGAACACGGGGACCGGTATACTCGACGCTGTCACGATTACCGAGGACGCGGCCTGGCTGACGGTCAACCACATGGGCAGCGGGAACAGCCAATCGCTCGAACTCGTCGCGAGCGCCACGGGGCTGGCTGACGGCACGTATCGGACAAACGTCGCGGTTTCGGGCGGTGGCGCCGACAACGCGGCAGTGGTGGTGGTGAGTTTCAACGTGGGAGTGTACCTCACCGCACCGGACGGTCTGGCTGCCACGGTGGACGGCGGTGATATCCAGCTGCAGTGGAATGACCGGAGCGACAACGAGACCGGGTTTGCGGTCGAGCGCGCGGACAACGGTGGCGCGTTCGCGGAGATCGGGCGGGTTGATGCGAACGGGGCAGTCTACACCGACAGCGCCCCCGGTGCGGGCGCCTACGAGTACCGGGTGCGCGCACACGACGCGGGATCGTTCTCGGGCTACAGCAACGTCGCCGAGGCGAGTATCGCTGCTGCACAGGCCATCACGCTCACCGCTCCCGCGGGTGGCGAGGTGCTCGGCGCGGGTGCGACAGTGCATGTGACGTGGACCGCTTCGAATATCACCGGTGTGGTGATCTCGTTCTCGGCCGACGACGGTGAGACGTGGGCGACCATTCACGCCAGTGGTGCAATCTTCAACACCGATAGCAACTGGGGAGATTTCGAGTGGGTGGTACCGCAGGTCAACAGCGCTGCCGCGCGAATACAGATAGTCGACTACAATCATGGTCCCGCCACCGACGAATCCGGGCTGTTCACGGTCACCGTCTCCTCGACACACGCAGGGTTGGTCCATGGTACAGCGGGCCCTGCGACGCGGATTGTGCGTCGGCAGGGCGAATTGCACGTATCGCTGGCCACCGCGCGGAGCGGTCCGGTGAGGGTCACACTTGCGCTGCTGGATGGCGCCGTGGTTGACTCCCGCAAGGTGACAGGGAGAGACGGTGTCTGCACGCTCCGGGACAGTCGTGCGCCAGGCATGCGCGTGCTGCGGGTGAGCGACGGCGGGGGTGCGCGAACGTTCCTGCTGAGTGTGCACGGGCGGTAGTGCGCTGTGCGGTTGTGTGGAGCCGGGGTGCCGCGCTGTCCCCTTGTCCCCCTTTGCGGCGCCCCGGCTCTGCCGTACCAGGTTGTCTGCTCCTTGCGCGGTCCGCTGTGCCTCTCGTACTTTGTCTGCTGAACACCCTCTGGCAGGAGACGTACGATGGCAGGACGGGGGAGCGCGCGAGCGCGTGTGGCTGTTGCCGTTACGGCAGCGCTGGTGCTGCTTTCGTGCGCAGGACCGGGCCAGTTCGGCCGTATGGCCTCGGAGCTCGTGGCCGAGCGCAAGTACCAGGCCGCACTCGAGATGTACGATAAGGCCCTCCAGACAGATTCCACCGAGCAGCTTCTGATGGGGCGCGCGGCGTGTGCCATGCACCTGAAACGCTTCGACATTGCGATGCGCGACTACTCGGTGGTAATCGCCCGCAAGGGCAAGGCGACGGCCGCCGCTCTGCTGGGCCGCGGTCAGGCGTTTGAGCAGATCAACAACGCCGACAACGCGGTGAGAGACTACGGTGCCGCTCTGGGCATCGCCGCGGGAGGCATCGACATCGCTCACGCCTACTACCTTCGTGCCCGGGCTTACCGCATGCTCGGCCGTCACGACCCCGCGCTTGCCGACTGTCAGCGCTCGCTCGACCGCGATCCCACACGTGCCCACGTGTACGAACTTCGCGGCGACATCTTTGCCGACATGGGCAACGCACGCGCCGCATCGGAGAACTACACGCGGGCGCTCGACCGGTACCGCACGGGCCGCCGCGACGCGGACGCAGCACGGGTGGATGGCAAGATGCGTGGGAAGGGTACGCCGCCGCCACGTTCCCCACGGGCAGCCACTGCTGCGCCCAACGTCGTCTACCGTGTGGAAGCAGCCGACCCGCGCATGAGAGCGGTGGGCGAGTACCTGCTGATGAAGCCGCTGGACCAGATAGCCGACATCATGCTCAAGATCGTGCTCGGGGAAGTGCCGGACTGGAAACAGGACGCGTGGAGAGCCGCTGCGCAGCACGTGGATTTCAGGCAGCTGCAGGACCGCTACGCCGACATCATGGGCACGCAACTCAGCCGCATGGAGCTCGAGTCGCTCGTCCGCATGCTGCGACTGGAACGCTCAAGCGCTCCGTCGGATGTCGCAGAGCTGGAAGCGATGAAGTATTCGGAATACGGGGCGCAGGTGCTGGCGCGTGAGCAGGTGGCATTCACCGAACTGCTCAAAGCCTACCGCGAACAGCTCCGGGGGGCCTGCCTCGCGCTTGGCCTGGGATGCTGAGAGCTACTGCTCGGGAGTGACCCAGATGCTGATGAGGATCTCACCGCCGAGTTCGCCGACCAGCTGATCGATGCACGCTTTGCACTCGTGCGCGCCTGCCTCGCACGAGGCATCCTCGATGGGAGTCACCCCTTCGGTGCCCTTCTGGAATGTCTCCATGCCCACGACCGGCAGATCGCCGCGCAGGCACCAGTCAAGGTACTCGTGCGCAGCCTGCGGGCTCAGCATGAACTCGTTGCTCTCCTCCGAAACGAATGCATCCCCCTGAAGGAACTCGGGAAGAGGGCCGTTGCTGTACTGGGTGTTGCTCATAGAGTGCCGAATCTCCACTCAGGGGGGTGGCGGTATCAGCCAAGAGATACATGATGCGCGGGTCGCGAGTCGAGTACCTGCGTACGGCCGCCCGAGCCGAAGTCCCGACCTATTTTCCGCACAGGCTGTGCACGGAGGGGAGGGTACGTGTCCGATAGTGCGCCGAAGGGTCTGGTGTTTGATGTCCAACGGACTTCACTGCACGACGGGCCGGGGATCCGCACCACGGTGTTCCTGAAAGGCTGTCCGCTGCACTGCGTCTGGTGCCACAACCCCGAGTCCCAGTCGTTCAAGCCGGAACTGATGTTCTTCGGTGACAAGTGCACGCTGTGTGGCGCGTGTGTGAAGGCGTGTCCGGTTGGTGCACATCTCATCGAAGGTGATTCCCATACCGTTGACCGTGAGAAATGCACCGCGTGCGGCGCGTGCGTGAAGGTCTGCCTGTACGACGCGCTCAGGGTGGTGGGTGAAGAGCGTACCGTGCAGGGCGTGATGGATGAGGTGGTGCGAGACAAGCCATTCTACGAGCACTCGGGCGGCGGCATGACGGTTTCCGGGGGCGAACCGATGGCGCAGTTCGCGTTTACGAAAGCGCTGCTGGAAGCGGCGCGCGCAGAGGCTATCCACACGTGCGTGGAGACATGCGGGTTCTCGCGCCCGGAGCAGTGCGAAGAGTTGTTGCCGCTGGTCGACCTGTTCCTCTACGATATCAAGGGCACCGATTCGGCCCTGCACAGGGCACATACCGGCGTGCCCAACGAACAGATCCTCGAGAACCTGGAACTGCTTGTCTCGCGTGGAGCAACCGTGTCGCTGCGGTGTCCGCTGGTGCCGGGGGTCAACGACACCGATGAGCATATCGCCGGTATTGCGGCACTCGAGAGGAAGTACCCGCAACTGGCGGGAATGGAGATCATGTCCTACCACGCCATGGGTAACGACAAGTCCCGCCGGATCGGCCGGGAAGCCGAACTGAACAGTGTTGCCACAGCCGAGCAGGCCCAGAAGGATGAGTGGCTGACGCGCCTGCGTGCGGCGGGGTGCACGAAGGCGGTAATCGGGTGACCGACTCAGCGTTCCGGTGCCTCAACGTCTCTGTGAAGGGAGTTGCCGATGAAGTTCCGTATCACGTACTGCACGACGTGAAGCTACAGGCCCCGTGCCGTCGGTCTGGCGGACGAACTCAGAAAGAAACTGGGCGCGGATTCCACTCTGGTGGAGTCGAGCGGCGGCGTGTTCGAAGTTGAGAAGGAGGGGAAGCTGATCTTCTCCAAGAAAGCCCTCGGCCGATTCCCTGAGGACGGCGAGGTAGTAAGACTGGCCAGCGCCTAGCGCTTCGGCTCGCGCACCATCGCGTAGGCCACAATCGCTATGGCCTGCAGGGCGATCAGCAGTGCAAACGCGGCGTGGTACGCCTGTGCCGGGTACACCGGCATGCCGTTGCCTGTGCTGGCTGCACTGAACCTGTCGAGCACGAACCCCACCACCACCTGCAGCACGGCAATGGCGCCGAACCCTCCGGTGTTGGTGAACGCCAGCGCCATGCCCATGACGTGCTCCGGGTTGGACTCGCGCACCGTGGTGTAGGGGAGTATGAACCCCGACACGAAGAAACCGAGGGCCACAAACACCGTGTTGAGCAGAAGCGGCGCGCGTACCGGCAGCGGTGCGAAGAACACCACTCCCCACATCACCAGGCCGCAGCTGAACATGAACAGGCCCGCGCGTCTTGCGCCGCCCCAGAACCGTACCAGCAGTGGTGTTGCCACGCACCCGATGGCTACCCCGAGCATCAGCATCGTGGTGCATCCCGAGGCCTGCAACTTGTCGAGTCCGTGCACGTGCATGAGGAAGGGCACTCCCCAGAACCCGCCGAACGTGAGTTGTAGACCGCTGGTAAGACCGAACGATACGAATGTCAGGTAGTTGGTCCGGATCGAAAGCACGGTTCTCAGCCGGTCCCACAGGCCGAAACCGCGCTCCGGCACGGCCCCGGCGGGCCGGTTGCGCACGAACAGCGCAATGACCACCGCAAACACCAGGGCTGCCACGCCCGGTATCACCAGCGCCTGGCGCCATCCCACGACGCGGGCAAGCAGCGCGAATGGACCGATGCCGAACAGGGCACCAACATTGCCCGTGACCACGGTAAGCGCAGTCAGGAGCGGGAAGAAACGCTTGTCGAACCAGTTGACCTGCTGGCGAAGCAGGGCAATGAAGTTGAACGCGGCGCCGAAGCCCACCAGGAAACGTGCGGCGGATGCGACTCCCAGCGACGGAGCCCAGGCGAACCAGATAGTGCCCAGGCCCATAAGTGCACTGCCGATGCTGACCGTGAGGCGCGCACCGATTGTGTCGGCTATGAGTCCGCTGGGTATCTGCAGAACCGTGTACACGATGAAGTAGGTGCTGGCGAGTGTCCCGAGCGCCGCGCCCACGCCTTCGTGCAGCCCGAACGCCACTGCCAGTTCATCTGCTATCGGCGACAGTGAGGTCCGGTGGAAAAAAGCGATGAAATAGGTGGGAAGCAGCAGTCCCCACATGAACCAGGATCGTGTCGTGTTCATCTGCTACCGTCGTTGGAGGACACGCAAGATACTTCACCGGAATGCCTCACTACGATCCGCTCACAGTCCCGATGTATGTTGGCGGCTGAGTTCTGCCAGGGAGGGTGTGCGATGACGGCACGAGTGGTGGTGGCGTTCGGGACCATGAGCGGGAGTACGCGGGAAGTCGCGGAAGCCATCGCAGGCGAGCTGCGCAGCGCGGGACACACAGCCGATGTCGTGCGTGCTCCGGATGTGCGGTCTGTCAGGGACTACACCGCCGCGGTGATAGGTGGACCGGTGATGGGGGGGATGCTCGCGGGCGGGGTCCCCTCGCTGCTGCGCCGGAACCGCCGGGCGTTGCGGACGATGCCGGCAGCGCTGTTCGTGACCTGCGGTGCGATGTCGGATCCGACCGACAAGAATAGAAGCATGGCCGCGGGCTACCTGGCGAAACTGCGGAAGGTGGTTCCTGAACTCGCACCGGTTGACACGGCCGTGTTCGGCGGCGCGATCAAGACATCGGGACCGGACTTCGACCGCGCGTTCTTCATTCTCAGGTTCATGATCGCGAAACTGGCGGCTGAGTTCAAGGACGGCAGAGATTTCGGGGTGGTACGGACGTGGGCGAAGCAGCTCGCAGCAAAGCTGTAACAGTGCACTGCTGCCGTGACTAGAACGGTACCGGCAGTGCGGCGAGTTCACCGCAGCGCGTGTAGCTGCATCCCGGGCACACTTCGGCAAAGAACGCGGCGGAACACCTGCTGCACAACAGCGCAAACAACTCGCGCGCCGGCATGCTGTCGCCAGGCTTCAGGCCCATCTGTGCGATGAACCGCGCATCCTTGCCCTTGTTGAGCTCCTCGAACCCCCTGCCGCACGTCTCCCCTGTCCAGTGCGGACAGGGCGTGCAGATATCATCGGGGCCCACCACGACAGCTACGTTTCCCCGTGGGTTGGCGCGCAGCCACGCAACCGCAATCGGTACCGTGGGATGCTCGGCCGCGTCGTGAAGGCCCTTCAGGACGCACCCCAGATGGTGGCCGCGGAGAGTGAGGGTGGGAGAGTCGGTACCCATGAAACCCAAAATACGTCGAGGTGCCGTCCCATACGGTCTGTTGACAAAGCGGCCGCGATTGCGTATATTTGATTACCCGGGTAATCTATGCGGATACACAGGTGGAGGCAGTTACGGTTTCGTGTCACGTAACATGTTGATAAGCAAGGATAATGAGGCGATGGAAGAACAGCGGGAACGGATGACGCTCGCAGAGATCGCGGGGATTGCCGGCGTGTCACGCCAGGTGGTTGCCGCAGTGCTCGATCCCCGGCGGCGAAGCAATGTCCGCTTCAGCGATGAGACCCGTGAGCGGGTGCTGGCGGTGGTCAACCGCACCAGCTGGCGTCCGAATCGGACTGCCAAGCTCCTCGCCCGTCAACGGCACGGTGCTTTGGGGATCCTCGTCGAGCAGTTCGGGACCATTCCGCACAACGTGCTGCCCTTCATGATGGCGCGGGCGCGGGCGAACAACCAGGTGCTGAGCCTTGACACGATGCGCGGAGGCGAGGAGGATCTGCCCCTGTTCGTGCGTGAGGACTCCGTGGACGCGATAGTTGTGTTCGAAGATCTGCCGCACGAGGTGAAAACGCACATAGACCAGCTGGGCATACCGTGCGTGCAGGTCAACACGGCCACCCGCGAGGGCAGCGGGTGCATCACGTTTGACGAGGAAGGGGCGATGAGGAAGGCGGCTGAGCACTTCGCGCAGAGCGGCTGCTACCGCACGCTGTTGTTTCACGGCGACCCGCGGAGCGGGTACTGGGTGCAGGCGCGCATCGAGGGGCTCACGCGCGCCTCCACGGCAGTCGGTATGCGTGAGCCGTACCTCGTGCAGTTCGATTCGAAGGTGTTCAGCCCTGCCTACTACATGGACCACGTCGAGATGATCAAGAAGGCGTTGCGGGAGCACCGCCGTATCGACAGCGTGGTGCTGCTCCAGGATCGCATGGCGCCGATGTTCTACCTGGCCGCTGAGCAGCTTGGGAAGCGGGTCCCGCACGACCTGGCGGTGGTTGCCCTGCACGACAACGGCATATCACCTATCGTTTCGCCGCGACTCTCGATTCTCAAGATGAATCCGGATGAGCTTGGCTACTACATCGTCGATATCGCCAACGCGGGTATCGCAGGGGAGCCGGCGTACCGCACGCCTCTTGCGATGCAGTACGACCTGGTGGTGGGCGAGTCTTCCTCAGGCGGCGCACGAGTCGGAGACGTTGCTGTCTCACCCCTGAACACCGATTGCTGAGTCGCACCCTTTAACCACAGGAACACTTGATGACGAACATCGGCATTATCGGCGCGGGACCGAACGGACGCGGCAACAGCAGGGTATTCAGCGAGAAGCACCCCGGGCGTTCCCGGGTCACGGGGGTTGCGGATGTCAACCTTGACGCGGCGAAGGCGCTTGCCGACCCGCTTGGCGCCCGTGCGGTCGCCAGTGCCGAAGAGCTGTTCGGGCTGTGCGACGCGGTGGTGGTCTCGTCCCCCAACTTCCTCCACTGCGAACAAGCCGTAGCTGCCGCCGAGGCGGGCAAACACGTGTGGGTGGAGAAGCCGATGGCGTTGTCGGTGGCCGAGGCCGACCGGATTGTGGCAGCGGTGCACGCGGCGAACGTGAAATCGATGGTGGGGTTCAGTGTACGGTTCGGCAGCGTTCCCCGCACCCTTGCGCAGAAGTACCGCGACGGGGACCTCGGCGAACTGCTGAGCATCTGGTCGCGCCGGGTCGCGGGCTTCGGTGCCAGACGGTCGAAGTCGTGGCGAGGCGAGTTCAGCAAGAGCGGCGGCGTGATGAGCGAGTTGATTGCGCACGAGATCGACTGGATGGTGGACATTGCAGGCATGCCGAAGTCGGTGTACTGCCGGGTCGCATCGCGGGCCCATGACGACCCGCGGGCCAACGATCATCTGTGGATGACGCTGGCGTTCGACGGGGAAGTGACAGGCACAATCGAGGGTAGTCAGATGGCACCCATCGCCGACTACTACAAGGGCATCGTCGGCCGCGAGAAGTCGGTCTACGACCAGAAGTGGGGACAGGAGGCGTGGATACAGCTGGCGCGCGACAGGGCTGAACCATTGCCGCTGCTCGATACGTTTGACAAGCACGGTCATTTCCTCGACGTAATCGAAGAGCGCTGCGAGTCGGTGGCCTCGGTGAAGTGGGGCCGCAGGATAGTGGCAATCAGCGAGAAGGCGCTCGAGAGTGCGGTGAGCGGACAGGCTGTGACGGTGGGACAACTCTAGACACGGGGGCAGACGCCGCATGGCAGACAGGCCGAACATCCTCTTCATCGACACCCACGACACCGGCCGCCACCTGGGGTGCTACGGCGTGGGTTCGGTGGTGTCGCCCAACCTCGACCGGTTCGCATCGGAATCGGTCCGCTTCACCAATTTCTTCGCCGCCAGCGCGCTCTGCTCTCCGAGCCGCGGCGCGGCCATGACCGGACGGTACCCGCAGCGCAACGGCATGCTCGGGTTGTGCCACGCTCACTACCGCTGGCGGCTCAACGAGGGTGAAAAGCACCTGTCTCATCTGCTGCACGACGCCGGTTACTGCACGGTGCTGCTCGGCCACCAGCACGAAACCACCGACATCGGCCGCGACCTGTGTTTTGACCGTCACGGGCTCCACCAGTACCCCGACACGTGGGAGCACGTGCATGGCCCGGACGTTGCCACCGGAGTGTGCGAGTTCCTTGCGGGCGAAGCTGCAGGGAGAGCCCCGTTCTACCTCCAGGTGGGCTTCTTCGAGACCCACCGTCCGTTCAACTTCGGCGGTATCCAGCCCGACAGTTCGAAAGGCGTGTGGGTGCCGCCCTACCTGGCCGACACGCCGAAGGCGCGCGGGCAGCTGGCGGATTTCCAGGGGAACATCAGGGCGATGGACGAATGCGTGGGGCGTATTCTCGACACGCTCGATACGGCGGGGCTTGCGCAGAACACGATCGTGGTGTTCACCACCGACCATGGCATCGATTTCCCCCGTGCGAAGACCACGCTCTACGACCCGGGTACCGGCATATCGCTGATGGTCCGATGGCCCGGGGGCGGCCTGCCTGCGGGCGCGGTCCGTGACCAGTTGGTGGCGAATGTCGACCTTGTTCCCACGCTGCTCGAGCTTGCGGGTGTCGCCCTGCCCGACAACCTTGACGGAGACAGTCAGACCGGTCTGCTTCGCACCGGGGGCAGAGGTCGCGAGCACGTGTTCACCATGATGCAGGGGCACGGCATGGGCAAGGAGATGCGCGCGGTGCGCACCGCGACGCACAAGCTCATCCGCAACTTCGAAGTGCGCCGCGAGGCGAGGCCACCGGTAAGCGTGGGCGACGATGACCACTATACCGGTGCGAACCGGTTCGATGCCGTACCGCATGTCGAGTTGTATGACCTGCGCAGCGACCCGAACGAGTTTACCAACCTCGCAGGTGAAAAGTCGTGCGCCGCACTTCGTGACGCGCTGGACGCACAGCTGTGGCGATGGCTGGAGCAGGTGAGCGATCCGGTGCTCGCGGGACCGGTGGCGACGCCGTTCTACCTGCAGGCTCGAGAGGCCTACCGGGCATGGGACGCGGCAGGAACGAAGGAGTGACACATGGCACAACGCCCACCGAACATCATCCATTTCATCTGCCACGATCTGGGCAGGGAACTGGGCTGCTACGGCAAGCCGATCGCATCACCCAGCCTTGACCGCTTCGCCTCCGGCGGAGTGCTGTTCACCAACGCATTTACCAACTCGCCGGCGTGCAGTCCCGCGCGGGGATGCATCATGAGCGGGCAGTATGCGCACAGCAGCGGCGGCATCGGGCTGGCGCACATGGGCTGGCCGCTGCCGCAGTCCACCAGGACGGTCGTCGACTACCTGAACGAGGCCGGTTTCGAGACCGCGCATGTCGGACTCAACCACGAACGCCACGCCGGTACCAACCACTACCAGGTGGACGAGGAGCGAACCTGGGATGACTGGCAGGCCGACCGGGCGGTCGACAAGGCGATCACGTATCTCGAGTCGCGTGCTTCGCGCCCGCAGCCGTTCTACCTGAATGTCGGTACACACGAAGTCCACGCATCGGCGTACCGTCGGAAGGCAGACACCGTGTATGGGGGAGCGGTGCCCGACGAAGACGTGCATGTGCCGCTGTACTCCCCCGACACCCCCGGGTTCCGCCACGAGATGGGGCAGTTCCAGGCAGCGATCCGGTTCATGGATGCGCAGTTCGGCCGGCTGTTGACTGCGCTGGACACACTGGGGATCGGACAGGACTCGGTCGTGCTCTTCACCACCGATCACGGCATTTCGAATAACCGAGCCAAGGGCACACTGTACGATCGCGGCGTGGAGGTGTCACTGGCAATGCGCCTGCCGAAGGGCATGCCGCGCGGTCTGCGCATCGACCATCTCGTGCAGCATATCGATGTCGCGCCCACGCTCCTCGACGCGGCCGGGGTGCGGGTGCCGGAGTCGATGCAGGGACGATCATTCTGGCCGCTCCTGTGCGGCAAGCCGTATTCGCCCCACGAGCAGGTGTTCATCGAGCGCAACTTCCACGGGCAGAAACCGCCGGATCAGCAGGAGTTCGCGGATGTGTATGACCCGGTGCGATCGGTGCGCACGCGCGATTTCCACTACATTCGCTGGTGCAGGCCCGAAGCCTGGCACAAACCGTATCTCCTCTGGGAAGCGCAGAGGGTGGCCGCACCGGCCACGGCGGAGTGCGACGAACGCTACCCACCGAACCCCGAACCGCGCCGGGCCGAGGAACTCTACCATATTGCCCACGACCCGCTTGAGTTTGTCGATGTGGCCCAGAGACCGGAGTACCGGCATGTCAGGCAGTGCCTTGCCGGACAACTTGAGCGCTGGATGGCGGACACGAACGATTTTGCGCTCGGGGGTACGCCTCCCCGACGCTACGAGGAGCCAGGGTGGGGCGACAACTGGCCGCGGGCCTGACCGCGGCGTGTGCGAGGCATTGACAAGGGAGAGCTGGTGAAGCAGACAGCGATTACCGCGGAATTCATCGAGGGGGCAGTATCGCTTGAGGAAGTTGACGGCGGGGTGAAGCCGTGGCGGATTCCGCACGAGCAGCGGCAGTTGTATTACCCCGAGGACGGCATACAGGCCAAGGCCGCGACACCAGCCGGGGTGCGCGTACGGTTCCGCGCCCGGACTGCCGGCTTGGAACTGCACGTGCTGCCCGACAGCTGCGAGAGACACTTCGATCTGGTGGCGCGTGACCAGGTGCTGGCGACAGCAGTGCTTGCGGAAGGGGAGGAGCGGGTCCGCTTCAGTACCGATGCAGAGGCCGAGCGCGTCTACGAGGTATGGCTTCCGACGCATACCCCCGTGGTGCTCAAGGGGCTTGCGAGTGACAGTGGCGTTGCGAGTGTACCTGACACCCGGTTGCGGTGGGTTGCGTACGGGAGCTCAATCACGCACTGCGAGGCGCCCAACAGCCCGGCGCGCGCCTGGCCGGCAGTGGTGTCACGGACATGCGCTCTCAACCTTACGTGCCTGGGCTATGGCGGCAACTGCATGCTGGAACCACTCGTGGGCATGCTGATCCGCGATCTTCCCGCCGATATCATCACGCTGAAACTCGGCATCAACGTTCACGGTCAGTCGACGCTCAATGCGCGCACGTTCCAGCCCGCGGTCATCGGCCTCGTGCGACTGATCCGCGAGAAGCATCCGCAGACCCCTCTCGGTGTGATCACGCCGATTGTCTGTCCGATGCGGGAGACGACGAGGAACGCGGTGGCCCGCACGCTGGAAGACTACCGTCGGGACATCACCGAAGCCGTGCGACGGTTGCGCGGGGCGGGCGACAGGCGATTGTGGCTGTTTGACGGCCGGGAACTGCTCGGGAGTGGCGATGCGGGGCACCTCCACGACGGTCTTCACCCGGACGGGGACGGCTACGAATTGATAGGGACACGTGCCGCCGCGAAGGTCCTGCCAGTGCTCATGGATGCTGCTGCGAACGCGGGACTGGCCTGCTGATGCCGGGCACAAACCTGTTGTTCATATTCACCGATGAGCAGCGTGCCGACACGATGGCCGCTTACGGCAACACGCGCATCGAAACACCCAACCTCAACTGGCTTGCCGACCACGGAACCGTGTTCGAGAATGCGTATGTCACGCAGCCCGTGTGTACGCCGTCCCGCTCTTCGATACTCACCGGGCTGTGGCCGCACCAGAACGGCTGCACGGAGAACAACGTGGCCCTGCGTGCCGACACGCGCAGCATCGCCGAGCTACTCCGCGGTGCCGGAGGACGCTGGCGAACGGGCTACCACGGCAAGTGGCATCTTGGTGACGAGATATTTGCCCAGCACGGCTTCGACGAGTGGGTGAGCATCGAGGACATGTACATCGGGTACTACTCCGAGGAGCGCGACCGATCTGCACGTTCCTCGTACCACCGATGGCTGGTGGAGCAGGGCTTGACGCCCGGTGAGGGCAACATCTTCTACCGCGGTCAGAGCGCGCGGTTTGCCGAGGAGTACAGCAAACCGGTGTTTCAGGCACAGGAGGCGGTGCGGTTCATCGAGCAGAATCGCGCCGAGCCGTGGGTGCTCTTTGTCAACTATCTTGAGCCCCACATGCCGTTCTACGGTCCGCGGGACAACCAGCATGCGCTCGACGACGTGGGGCTGCCCGCGAACTTCGGCGCAGCACTCGCGGCCGATCAGCCGCTCAAGGCTCGCCTGCTCGCGCGCCACTACTACGAGCATGGCCACAGCGGCCTCCCTCTGCGCAACGAACTCGACTGGCGGCGCGCGATCGCCAACTACTGGGGTCTGTGCAGTCTCGTGGACTCTTCCGTGGGCCGCATGCTCCAGGCACTGGAGGACACCGGGCAGATGGACGACACGCTTGTTGTGTTCACGTCCGACCACGGCGACATGATGGGCAGTCACCGGCTGCTGGCGAAGTGCGTGATGTTTGAGGAGGCGCTCAGGGTTCCGCTGATTGTGAGAATGCCCGGGCAGCAGGGCGCCCGGCGCATCACCGGCCGCATCAGCCAGATTGATCTCGTTCCCAC
>CAZJJT010000029.1:0-18302 GCA_964546395.1 uncultured Fibrobacterota bacterium | reverse complement strand
CCTACCTCGGCAGTAAGTGCCTCGATGTTCAGTGCGACATCGGAGAGGACCTCGCGCTCCAGGCGCTCCATCAGGTGCCGCGAGGTCACAAACGTCCCGTCCCTTCCCGCAAACGGCGAGTCGTTCGGTACGAAGTTCATCGAGAGGGTGGGCGGGTCGATCGCGATGGGGGGTAGCGGTCGGGGATCCTCGGGGTCGGTGTAGGTCACTCCCACTGTTACTTCGTTCATCCCTGCCACCGCGACCACTTCCCCGGTCGAGGCCTCCTCCACCGCCACCTTCTGGTTGCCGACGAACCGGTACACTTTGGTGACCCGCGCCGGGATGATCTCGCCGCTGCGGAGTGCGACCACGATGTCGCGGTTGATGTTCATGCGGCCCGAGGTGATCTTACCGATTCCCAGGCGTCCCAGGTACGGCGAGTAGTCTATCGAGCTCACCAGCATCTGCAGCGGCTCTTCGGGGTTACCGGCGGGCGGCGGGATATGTTTCACTATCTGCTCATACACCGGCACCATGCCGTCGTCCTCGGCGTCAGGCTCTCGGCGTGCGTAGCCCTCCTTGGCCGAGGAGTAGACGACCGGGAAGTCGAGGATGTGTTCGGGGGCGCCAAGGCGTGCGAACAGGTCGAACACCTGGTCAACCGCCCAGTGGGGCCGTGCGGCAGGTTTGTCTATCTTGTTGATCACCACCACGATCGGCAGAGCGAGTGCAAGGGCCTTTTTCAGCACGAAGTATGTCTGCGGCATCGGCCCTTCCTGTGCGTCCACCAGCAGCAGCGCACCGTCGGCCATCCGCAGCACCCGCTCCACCTGCCCGCCGAAATCGGCGTGGCCAGGGGTATCGATGATGTTGATCCAGTGGTCACGCCAACGGAACGCACCGTTCTTGGACGTGATCGTGATCCCGCGCTCCCGCTCGAGATCCATCGAGTCCATCAGGCAGGTTTCCACCACCTGATTCTCGCGGAACAGGCCGCTTTGCTTGAACAGTTCGTCCACAAGCGTGGTTTTGCCGTGGTCGACATGCGCAATGATGGCAACGTTGCGAATCTTGCTCTGGTGCACGGGGGAGAGACGTTCCTTGCTGGCCCGCTGCTGTGGCACCCTGTCTGCGTATCGATGTCTTCTCTGAGGGGCCGCAGAATATACGTCCACGGGCACGACATTGTATACTTTTCAGTAGAGGACGACATGGAACTCCACGAACAGCGCTACACCATTGCCCGTCTCGAGCGCGAGTCGCTGCGCGATCCCCGGGGGTACCGCCGGAAGGTCATGATGATGGCGGCGCTGGGGCCGACGATCACCTGGGGCCTGCTCGTCGCAGCACTGGCGCTGCTTGCCCTGCTCGCACGCCCGGCGTTTGCGGGCGGCGGCATACTGGTGAGTGCCGGGGCCCTGATCCCGTTCGCGCTCCTTGCGTACGTCGTCTACTCGGCCGCCCGGGTGCGGTTCGAACCACCTACCGGGGTAGTGGTTGAGCGTCGCCATGCGAAACGGTTCATGGACTCGGTCGAGTATCTGCGCAAGGCTGCCGGTGGACCACGGTTCCGCCAGGTGCTGCTTACTACCGAACTGAGTGCTTCGGTTATCCAGGTCCCGCAACTCGGGCTGTTCGGGCTGCCGCACACCTACCTGCAGGTGGGGTTGCCGCTGATGCTTGCGATGCCGTACGACGAGGTCATGGCCGTCATCGCGCGGCAGTACGCCTACGTGTCGCGCACGCACGGGAAGTCCGGCGTGTGGGTGTACCGCACGCGCGAGACCTGGCGGCAGGTGCTCGACGCGCTGGAGCTGAACCAGAAACCCGGCACCGCGCTGTTCCTGCGGTTCGCACAGTGGTATGTCCCTCTGTTCTCCGCATACGCCTACGTGCTGCTTCGCAGGCATGAGCTGGTGGCCGAAAGGCTCTCCGCCCGTCTTGCCGGGGCACAGCCCGCGGCGCTGGCGCTTGTGCGCCTCCAGGTGAGTGCCGGATGGCTGGCGAAGCGGTTCTGGCCGACGGTACGCATGGGCGCGCGCAGTGATGCGACGCCGCCCGAGCATGTGTTCATCTCGCTGACCAAGTCGGTGATGGGCATGCCGCAGACGCCGGACGAATTGCAGGAGTATCTCGTGGAGCCAGAGGGGGCGATGGGAGTGATACAGGACCCGAGCCCCTCTCTGGCCGAGCGACTGAAGGCGGTGGGGCAGCCCATGATGGTGCCGCCGCGACTCGCCGTGCCTGCCGCCCAGGAGATCTTCGGCAAGGCGCTCGGCAGGGCGGAAGCGGCGGTAAGTGAAGCGTGGGTTGAGGAGAACCGTGAAGCGTGGCAGGCGATGTACGAGCAGGCTGTGGAAGAGCGCACGCGACTCGACGCGCTCGACGGCAAGCGGCTGGCGAAGAGCCTGAGTCGTGAAGAGGCCTGGGAGCGGGCAGAGATACTCGAGGCCGAAGGGCGAATGGACGACTACGAGCAGGAGTTGGGCGAGATACTCGCCGCGCATCCTGATTTTGCCCCCGCGTTGTACGCACGTGGACGGACGTTGCTGTCACGCGGGAGCGACCAGGGTTTGGAGCTGCTCGACAAGGCCATGGAGATCTCGGAAGCGGGAGCGATGGAGGCGTGTCAGTCGGCGGTTACGTTTCTCAAGGCGAGGGGCCGTGCGCAGGATGCGCAGCGCTACACGCAGAAAGTGTCCGAGTATGCCACACTGCTGGAGCGGGCCAAGGCCGAACGCCAGAACTACAGCGTGAGCGACCCCATCGATCCACACGGTCTGCGGCCGCGCGCGCTGAGCGAGCTCAAGGCGCAGTTGGTGGACCAGGATGACGTGCGGGAAGCGTACCTGGTGCGCAAACGGGTCAGCCACATGCGCGAGTTGCCCGTCTACGTGCTGGGCGTGCATGTGCGCATGGCCTGGACACGCAGCCGGAAGGTGCACGCCCGCATCATGCAGAACCGCCTGCAGCGCACACTCGTGCTCCCCAGTGACTGGTTCTGCCTGGTGCTGGACGGGCAGTCGCGTGCAATTCAGGAACGGTTCAAGACCGTGGCCAACGGGCCGATATTCACGCGGGGAGCATAGCGCTCCCCGCGTGCTCCCCCCTGCCTACTCTATCTCGTAGAACAGCGTCTGGTACTCGGCCTTCAGCTCAACCGCCGCAGTGCCGCCGACAATCGGGATACTCACTCCCGCGCCGCGCGTTCCGCTGACCGAGATCGGGTAGAGCGTCAGCGAACTCTTGTCGGTGGCAAACGATACCGTGCCGGTGATCGGCTCCGCCACAATCGGGGCGCTGCCGGTTACCACCACCCGCGACTCCAGCAGGTCGTAGCCCATGCCTGTGTTCTGCGCCCTCCCGGTAGCAATCAGCAGCAGTTTGTCGCTGGTCCCGATAGGGTCGGTGTCCAGCGTGCTCAGCACCACGCTGGCGTACGGGTTGTCGATCGAGAACGAGCAGTTCGCCGTCGTGTACACCGCACCGCCAAGGCGGCCGAACGCCGACTGTGTGCGCGGGGTGTTGATTGTCCCCACCCCCTTGCCCCAGTCGCGCCAGAGCTGGTCGGTATCGCTGCGCAGTTCGGTGTCGGGATGGGTGTAGTTGAACGCGTTGTTCACGTTCAGCACGTCCGCCCCGGCAAGTGCCGTGGGTATCGTGTCACCGTACACCACCACGAGCTTGTGCTGTTCGAGCGTGGCGTTGAGCCGGGGAAGGTTCTCGGTGGCTTCCTCGCCGCTGTTCTCCCAATGCAGCACGTACCACTCACTCGTGGGCACCTGCATGACCGCGGTCTGCTGCGCGCGAGCCACGTCGTGACGCCTGAAGATGAGCGCGCCGGCAGCGAGTCCCGCGATGGTGGCCGGGTCGCACTCCCACTCGTAGGCGCCAAGGAACTGTCCGCTCATGTAACGCGAGGGGGAGCCGCTCTGCGAGTAGGCGTAACCGGTGATACAGTCCCATCCCTGGAAGCAGGAGATCGCGGCAAACGACGGGTAGTAGGCACCACGGTAGATCTTAGGCGGGTTCTGGCCGCACTCGCTGCTCATCACCGGCTTGTTGTACGCCGCGTGCTTGGCAATCTTGCCCCACGCCTGGCCGCGCGCGTAGATCGACTGCTCGGTCCACACGCCGCCAAGCTGGTTGCCCGCGCCGATGATATCGCCGCCGTAGTAGTGGTGCATGTCCATGAAATCACCACCGACAAGCCCCGCCGCGTCCCAGTTCCAGAACGACCAGTTGGTGTACGTGATCGGGATCTGCACACCAATGCCGCGCAGGTAGGCGTGCATCGTGGTGTAGAACGAATCGACGTAGTGCATGTAGAAGTTGATGCTCTTCTGGTCGTAGTTGGTGTTGATCGGGTTGTGGTTGGTGTCGACCCCGTTCGCCCGCGCCCAGTCTTTGTACATGGTGAGGTAATTGGTGCGGTACGGCTCGAGGCTGGGGCTGCCCGGAAGGCCCTCGTTGATAATCTCGGTGAGAATGAGTGCCGGATCATCCTTGTAGGCCAGGCCCGTGTACTGGTTCACGTGCGTCCAGATCTGCTCCCAGTACAACTTGGTCAGCTGCTGGATGCGCGCGTCGAAGTAGACGTACGGGTGCAGGCCGAAGTTGCCGGTCATCTGGTCCCAGGCCGGCACGCTGTCGCCCGCGCGGAACTGCCGGCCCACCCACGGATCGAGCACGACATAGATGCCGTGACGCTTGAGTTCATAGATGCACTTGTCAAGACGTTCCATGTTGACGGTGTCGAGGTGCTGCGTCGTGCCGTCGGGGTGGTTCTTGTCGATGCACGAAGCGGTCCACCAGGAGTCGAGGTGGTGGAGACGTACCACGTTGATCCCCAGACGGGCCAGGCGGTCGCACAGCTGCAGCAGGCGCGCGTCACTCGACTTCGGCGCACCCGCGGTCAGGTTGACCCCCCAGAACCGTCCCGGCGTACCGTCGGCAAACACAAAACTGTCGGCCTCCACACGCAGGAACCCGTGCGATCCCGCCGGGACATAACTCCCGCCACCGTCCTTGTTGAGAAACGACAGGTCGCAGGGCGTGCCGCTGTCGGCCACCGAGTACGGGAACCAGCTGTCGACGTCGCCGTACTGGTAGGTCGAGCGCATGTTGGGGTAGAACGCAAACTCGTTCGGGAACCGGATCGTGACGACCGTTGTGTAGGTTGTGCCCGGGTTCATGACCTCCTTGGTCCAGCTCGAGCCCGATCCGCCGGTGGGGCTCAGGGTCACCCGGAACCCGCCGTCGGTGTAGCAGCCAATCGAACGGTTGAACAGGATCGCCGTCGTGTCGCCGTTGTTGTCGATCGCGATGAGCGAGTCGAACGTGTTGTTCAGGCCGCTGCCACCCCTCGGGAACGAGGTCTGGCCCGTGTCCACGATAGTGCCGGCCAGGTATCCGTATACCACCCCGTCACCGTAGAGGACATCGGTGAGCGTGAGAGACTCCACAATGTACGCGTCCGAAACCGACTCACTGACAGTCAGGTCGAATGTAAGCTCGAGTTCGCGGCGGCTCAACGCGCGTGCGGTGTGGGTCATATTGAGCGTGCTCGAGGTGCCGCCGATTGTGGAGCTTCCCTCCACGGTCCGCACCCCCTCTGCCGAGACGCTCTCGGTACCGTTGATGCTGAACCAGGCCCAGCTCGGACCCCACATCACCTGACCCAACGCGGCGCACTTGACCCGGTCAAGCGATATGTCGTAGCTGAAAGCCGCTGACGGAGCGACTTCGTAGGGCGGCAGCGCCCGGAACACGATGCTGTCAACATCGGAGAGCATCGTGCTCACCATCTGGCCCGACTGGTGCACGAGCAGGGCCGGCGTGCTGCCGGTGTTGTAGGTGAGACTGTCGATATTGGCAATGGGTGCGTACGCCGGCGGGGTGCTCTTCTTGACAATCGACATGCCCTGGCCCAACGCAAGGGTCGAAACCAGGAGTACCGTACTGCAGATGCGAATTGCGCTCATGGTATCGTCTCCCTATCGGACCGTGACAAAACGGAATGCCCGGACTTCGTTGGTGCGGTCGAGGCGAAGGATGTAGGTCGCAGAGGCGGCTGTGCGGCCCGTGCCGTCCTTGCCGTCCCATACGAGAAGGTGCTCGCCGGCCGGGAGCCGCCCGCGGGTGAGCGTCCGCACCAGACTACCGTCGATACCGAACACCGACACCGTGACCTCTTCGGGCTCGGGCAGCGTGAACGACAGCGTGGCCGCAGCGCCCATGCGGCGCACGATGAAACTGGTGACCTGCGCCTTGATCCGCTGCGCACGTCGCGGGTTGATCCCGGTAAGCGTGCCGGTGAACGTTATCGAGCGCACGGCCGTGAGTTCGATGGGGGTCGAAGCCCCTCCGAGCATCAGCACGTTCATCGTGGCCGGTGCGGCAAGGTCGAACGTGACCTTGCGAATCTGCTCCACCTGAAATGTCTGAGCACCCCCGGCGCTCAGGTTCACATTCATGTCCATGGCCCCGGCCGTACACAGCAGGCACAGAACCACCGTTGCCGCAGTTCGCATGGCTTCCCCCCTCCGCATATGTAGGAAACGAAATCCCCCCCTTGGGACAATCCTAAATATATGGGCGAGTGAGCGCAAGTGATGGCGAAGACGAGTAATAAAAGGTAGCTTATGGATGAGATATCTCATAAGAAATGAAGGTGCCGTATGGTCCATGACCGATATCTTCCGCGGGACGCTGCGCTGCGGACACTGCGCGATGAGCTCCGCCGGGTCCGGCGGGACAAACGGCCTCGGCTGCCCACCGTGGCAGCGTTGGCAGCGCGCGCCGGGGTGGCCAAGAACACAATGCTTCGTGCGGTGCGCAGTCTTGTTGCCGAGGGAGAGCTTTCGGCGAAGCCGGGAGTGGGGCTCCGGCCCCGTGACAGGGAACAGGAAGGCCTTGTTGCGTGCCCGGGCGGGGGTGTGTCACAGCCTGCTGCCCGTTGCAGGTGGCAGCGCACGGTGCGCGCGGTGCGGCAGGATATCCACAGTGACGCTCTCGGCGTCGGGGCGCTGCCGGCGCCGGCCGCGCTGGCGCAACGCTACGGGGTAAGTCTGCCGACGTTCCGCAGGGTGTTGGCGGCGCTTGTGTCGGAGCGGCTGCTGGTGGTGCGTCGTGGACGCTACGCGCGCGCGTACCCGGCGGCCCCGCCGCACGCCACCATCCTGCTGCTGGCCCGCGGCGAGTTGCGAGGCGACCGTGCGGGTTCGGAGGCGGTGCTGTCCCCCATCTCGGCCCGCACCGTCGAGAACCTGCGGGCGCTCGAGCAGTACTGCGCACGTACCGGTGTGCGACTGCAGCACGTGCCCTGTTACTTCCAGCGCAGCGCGGTACATGCGGGCTACGGCCCCTCCGAACTCGAACGCCTTCTGCGTGACCGAGCAGTCGTAGGCGCGCTGATCTGGGTGACGGCGTTGACAGAGGGGGCGGTGGTGCACCTCGTGCAGCGCCTTCGGGCACGGGCTCTTCCGGTGGCCGTGCTCGACGAGGTGGCGACGTTGCGCGACTCCAGTGCCCTTGCCGGACTGCCCGGGGTCAGCAGTTTCTCGCTGGCATGCCGGAGTGTGGACGGGTTGGCGGTGGGGCGATACCTGCTGCAGCTCGGGCACCGCCGCGTGGCCTGTCTCACTGGCTGGCCCGAACAGGGCTGGTCACGCAACCGCCTTGCCGGCGTGCGTCAGGCATACGACGAAGCGGGGTTCGGCCGTGCGGTGAGCGTGTTCGCTGCCGGTGAACTCGAAGATGTCACCCACGAGCAGCGTGTGCTGGGGTCGGTGCGCGACGTGATGGGACGGGCCCTCTCCTCTCAGATCCGTCACCCCGACGGCAAGCGGGCGGTGGTGGGTGGAACGCCTCCACTGTTTGATGACCTGCGGGTGGCGGTCCATCGTGCATTGCTGCGCCGTCGCCTTCAACCGGCAGTTCGGCGGGCGGCCGCGGACACGGGGATAACGGCGTGGGTGGGGGTGAACGACGCGGTAGCGCTCGAGGCGCTGGACCAGTTGCGGTTCCAGCAGGTCGGGGTGCCGAGGAACGTGTCTCTCGTAGGCTTCGACAACACGATGGAGGGGGCGTACCGGGGCCTGACGTCGTACGATTTCAACGGCCCGGCGCTGGTACGGGCGATGGTGGACCACGTGGTCAGCGGCGGCGCCAGCGCCGCCAGTGATGTAGTGCCTGAGGGGTTTGTGGTGGAGCGCAGCACCACTGCCCGGCAAAATCCCATTGGACAGGGCCCGGGCATGGCGGTATAATAGGTCTGTTCCACCCCCCAGGCTGCTTCACACGCGTACCGTGGCGCTCTCGTGGAGGACTGTGTGAGAACCGACCGAGTCGCTGGTGCGCGCGCTTGCCGAGGAGGGGGGACTGGCGATGGACAGCCACACCTACGGCTACGTCGAGGAGTCGCGCTCACGCGAGATCTGCCTCGGAATTGCGGGCAAGACTACACTTGCCGGGTTCGGCCTGCAGGGGGAGCTCAACTACCAGCGCCTTGCGAACCACTTCAGGAATGACGCGCTCACGCATATCATCGGCTACTACGGTCTGCTCTCGTACCGTCTCCCGGTGGGCAGGAACCTGAGCCTGACGCCCTACGCGATGGTGGAGCGGCTGCGGGCGATCGACTCGGAGCACAACCCGCAGCACATGTTTGACGGGTCGTTTCTGGACGGGTTCACAACGGTAATTGCGGGCATCAACTTGAAGGCGTTTGGGGTGGGCGTGGTGAAGCTGGAATATGGGTATATTAAGATGAATACGGTCAACGAGTACAGCAAATACGAAGACCTGTACGATATCAATCTGATCAACGCGCAGTTCAGTGTCGCGTTCTGAGGAGGGCGACGGATGCGAGTCAGGACAATCGCACTCATTGTTGCCGCACTGTCGCTGCTTGCGGCAGCGCCGGAGAAGAAAGTGGTTGTGGTGGTGAACAAGGAAAACCCCGAGAACTCGATCAGCGCCGCGGATCTGAAGCGGGTGTACCTGGGCCGTCTCAACAAGGTGGGCAAGCTGCGGGCTGTACCTATCAACCAGACACTCAGTTCGGCGATCGCGGGTGAGTTTCTCAGTGCCTATGTCGACATGGACCAGACCCAGTACAAGGAGTACTGGGTTGCGCAGCAGGTGAAAGGGTTGGGGGTGGCTCCCATGGTCCAGAAAGCCTCGGTCAATGTCCTCAAGATAGTCGCCGAGCTGCCCGGGGCAGTCGGCTACGTGTACGCAAGCGAAGTCGACACCACGGTGAAAGTTCTTCCGGTCGACGAGTAGCCCCTCAGACGGCACGGCATGACAGTCGCTCTTACCGGTGCCTCCGGTCATCTTGGCGCCAATCTCCTTCAGGCACTCGTCGCACAGGGTCGCGAGGTACGCGCGCTCGTGCGAAAGGACCGTCGCTCGCTGGAAGGGCTCGCGGTCGAGCCTGTCGAGGGCGATCTGTCCGAGCCGGTCTCGCTGCGACGGCTGGTCTCTGGCGCCGAAACCGTATTCCACCTGGCCGCACGCATCTCGATTGCCGGTGCAGAGGGCGGGTTGGTCGAGCGGACCAATGTCGAGGGGGCACGGGCGGTTGCGGAAGCCTGCCTGGCGGCCGGGGTCAAGCGGCTCGTGCACACCAGTTCGATCCATGCGTTCAGCTCGGAGCCCAACAGCGAAGTCCTCGACGAAACACGGGCACTGGCGCTGGGGCGCCGCCACATGCCCTACGACCGATCGAAAGCGCGTGGGCAACTCGCGGTGCTTGAGGTGGTGAAGAAGGGGCTGGACGCGGTGATTGTGAACCCCGGGGCGATCCTCGGACCGTACGACTACAAGCCTTCACGCATGGGACGGGTGCTTCTTGACATCCGCGACAGGCGTCTGCCCGCGCTCATCGACGGCGGGTACAACTGGGTGGACGCGCGCGACGTTGTCCAGGCGCTGCTGGCCGCGGAGCTGAGGGGCCGGACAGGGGAGTGCTACCTGGCGACCGGCCACTGGGCGCATGTCTGCGAGCTGGCCGCGATGGTGACGAAGCTCACCGGCAGAAAAACGCCGCGGTTCGCCACGCCGCTCTGGCTGGCGCTGCCCGTATCATACCTGGCGCTGCTCATGGGCAAGCTGCGTGGGACGCAGCCTAACCTTACCCCGAAGGCGGTGCGGTCGGTGAGCATGCACCGCCATATCAGCCACCTCAAGGCAACGGACGAACTCGGGTACCGCCCCCGGCCACTGGAAGAGACGGTGAGGGACACGCTGGCGTGGTTCGAGGGGCAGGCTGAGAGAAGTGCGAAGTGAGAAGTGCGGGCCCCGCAGAGCTGTCAGAGCCGCTCACCGCAACGACGGCAGAACAGAGAGTCGGGTGCATGGCCTGAGGCGCTGCAGTGCCTGCAGACACGTCCGCTGTCGGGTTTCTCCTGGCGGGCGAACTCGACGCTGACCAGGCCGGTGGGGACCGCAATGATGCCGTAGCCGAGGATCATGATGACGGCGGCGAGGGCCTGTCCGAGGGGGGTCTGCGGTGAGATGTCGCCGTAGCCCACCGTGGTGAGAGTGACGATGGCCCAGTAGACGCAGCGAGGGATGCTGGTGAAGCCGTTCGCCCCGCCTTCGATGACATACATGAACGAGCCGAGCACGAGCACCATGATCAGCACGGCGAAGAGGAACACCGCGATTTTCTGACGGCTCGCGCGCAGCGCGGCCATGAGCATGTCGGCTGCGGTCAGGTACTTGAACAGCTTGCCGACGCGGAACACGCGCAGGAGGCGCAGGGCGCGAACCACGAGAATCACCTGCGTGCCGGGCACCAGCAGGCTGAGGTAGCTCGGCAGGATGGCGATGAGGTCGATCAGCCCGAAGAAGCTCCGGGCATAGTGCAGCGTGCGCGGCGCCGACCACAGCCGGGCCACGTACTCCACCGTGAACAGCGCCGTGAACCCCCACTCCATCGCGTCCAACCACGCTCCATACCGCGCATGCAGCGACGCCATGCTGTCGAGTGCAACCACCGCCACGCTCAGCACGATACACACGATGAGTGCCAGATCGAAGGCGCGCCCAGCCGGCGTCTCGGTGCCGAAGATCACCTGTGTCATGCGCGCTCGTGTGTTCATGCTACACCCACTGTGCCGGGTCGAGTTTGTAGTACTCACTGAGCACGTCGTACAGGTCGGGCATCTTGAGCTTCATCTGGTCGGGCTTCTCGAAGAACGCCTCCGTAGCGGTCGAGAAGAACTCGGCGGGGTTGGTTGCGCCGTACGCGTCTATCACGCCGCGCGACTTCTTCCGCTTGCGGAGCTGTTCGTACCGCGTGCCCATCACCTCGACCCAGTGCGCGTACTTGCGCGGCGTGTCAAGCGCAGGCACTCCGTCCCCGCTGCCATCGGCCTGGTCGAGCTGGTGCGCAAACTCGTGCATCACCACGTTGTGCCCATCGTGGATGTTCACCGCCCCGTGCTTCGAAGCATCCCAGGCCAGCACCAGCCGCCCGTCACCCCACGACTCGCCGAGGTTCACTCCCGCACTGTCGACCAGGATTCCCGATTCGTTCTGGCTGCGGACACGTGAGACGTATGCCGAGGGGTAGATGTAGACAGTGGCGAGACCCGGATAGTAGTTCTTCGGGAGGTTGAGCGTGAGCATGCAGGCCTGTGAGGCGACCGTCACCCGTATTTCGTCGTCGACTTCAAGCCCACCGCATCCCACGAACTGCTTCTCCGCGACAAACACCTTGATGTCGTCCTCGAGGTTCCGCCGAAGCTCTTCCGGAAGGCGCCCGAACAGCGGCATACGCCGTCGCAGGATCTCCCGCCACTCATCGGGGAACACGCAGGCGCGGATGCGCCGGCGCCTGCGTTTCTTGAGCGCAGGGGCCACGATGACCCAGAGGAGAACCAGGGTGAGTACGACAATGGTGGCGACGGTTGCGGCCATACGAGGGGAATATAGCAGTGGAGCAGCCACACGGCCGTTCGAGTGGCAATAGGGCTCGTGCCGCCGCGAAGTCCGATGTGTGTGCCATCGCACGGTGACAATCCTGCTGGCGTTCACGGCTGGCAGCGCGGTCTGCGGTTCCCGAACGGTCGACCCGCCGCGGACACTCGACACGGTCCGTGTGGCGGCGGAACCACCGACAGGCGCGAGTCGCGTGGTCGACGTGCCCGGCGAGGAACACCTGTTGGGGATGGTGACAGGGATCTTCTCATCGGACGGGCGTGGTGAGTGGGTCAACGCACGGGAGTACTACTGGCGGCTCTCGCCGGACGGCGAACAGCTTGTCCGATTTCCGGTGGACCTGACTCGGTGGATGGTGAATATCGGGGTCCGGGCCGGGTTCCGGCTCTGAGCATGTCGAGTGACTCCTCAGTCCGGCGAATAATATGCATACTATTGAGCAGAATCAGCTCATTGTGCATGACTTCATCGTGCGCATGTGGTACAATGAGATCCAAACCCCGGAGGGGAGGGCTACCATGAAAGCGATACACGTCATACTCATGACTGTGGTGATGGCAGGCGCGGTTGGTGCAGTCGATATCAGCATTGACACCACGCTGAAGTACCAGACCGTCGAGGGCATGGGTGCCTTCGCAGTGATCAAGCCCTGGAAGGTCCGAAAGGGCGCGTTCTACGTGGATATCGATCTCGATTCGATCGGGTACTACGATTCGTTGATAAGCGAACTGGGTGCGACCATGTTTCGCACGATGGTCGCGCACGAGTACAATCCGGCGCAGGATGTCTGGGACGCATCCACGATGAGTGGCGATTACGGCCAGTTCTATACGATGCGCAAGTTGAGGGAGGCGGCCGATCGCCAGGACGAACCGTTGTCTTTCATCACGCATGTCTGGAGCCCACCGGGTTGGATGAAAGTGAGCGGACTGGCGGAGGGTGGCATGGAGGCCTCACCGAACTACAGTGTCACCGATTGCCGGCTTCTTGACGGGATGGATGACGAGTTTGCGCACTTCATGGCCGAGTACGTCTCGGTGGTCAAAGACTCAACCGGTATCGACTACTACGCGGTGAGTATCCAGGATGAGCCGGCGTTTCAGGAGCCATACGCATCATGCGTGTACAGCCCCCTGCGGTACACCAGCGTGTTCAAGGTGGTGGCGGACACGTTCCGCACCCGCGGCATGGCGCACCACTTCTTCGGGGCTGAGCACATGATGTGGGCGTTTCCAAGCGTATTCGAGTCTGCGGTCCGCAGCGATCCGGCGGCACTTGAGCAGATGCATGCGTGGGCGATTCACGGCTACCAGGACGGCGTGCGGGCGGACACGGGCTCGTGGGGTGGTGCTACGGCCACCGACAAGCCGCTGTGGATGAGTTCGACTTCGGGATGGGCATACGGGACCAACGTCAACGACTGGCCCGGCGCCATGGCGCTTGGCAGGAACATCCTGCTGTTCCTGCGCGAATCGAAGGGATCCGTGTGGACCTGGTGGTCGACGATGGAGTCGTGTGTTGCCGGTTGCGAGCAGAATGACTCGGTGGGCGGATACGCGCTGCTGGTGAACGGCTCCCCTACAGCGAAGTACTATGTGTCAAGCCAGTTCTACCGCTATGTCAGGCCGGGCGCGCGCCAGATTGCCAGCGAATCAAGCGACCCGGACGTGCGGGTGGTGGCGTTCCGTCACGCGGGCAACGATTGCCTGACCCTGGTGCTTGTCAACAGTGCCACGGAAGTCCGGACACTCACGGGCATCACCGGTCCGGGGGTCGCACAGTCATTCGAGATGGTAACCAGCACCGAGGCCGCGAAACTGCAGCGGAGCGTGGTATCCGCGACAGACGCAATCGACCTTCCCGCGAGCAGCGTCACGACCCTGGTGGCCGGCACATACCGGAGTACCGGTACCGCCGCCGCGCATCGTGACGGGCCACCGGCCATGCATGCTCTGCCCGGTGCCGCGAAGAGTCGCGTACCGGGTATTGCGTACACACTTGACGGGCGGCGTGTCGCGTTGACCGCGGCCCGGTCGTCGCCCGGTGTCTTCGTGGGCGCCGCCATGGGCAGGACCGGGCCACGGTCCTGCGCCCGGGTGGTGATTGCCGGCCGGCGGTAGCCGGCCCGACGCTGCCACGGCCGAGACGCCGCTCCGTTTGCTGATAGCTCCGCGGCAAACCGGTTGTCGGCAGTGGGTCTGACAGGTGCCGCCGATGGCGGGTTCGGGCCTCCGGGGAGCCCCCGCGCACCAAGGGCTCGGCATGTCGCACGTATATTCGTCGCACAATTTCCCAGCGCCCGAAGTCGAATCTCTCGTACACCATGCCTCGCAAGAAGACAGCCAGTGCTCCCGGCAAGGCCCGCACGTCCGTGGCGGACAGCAACGTGATCGCAATCCGCGGCGCGACGCAGAACAACCTGAAGGACCTCGATATCGACATCCCGCTGGGCCAGCTGGTCGTGGTGACCGGCGTGAGCGGCTCGGGCAAGTCCTCGCTGGCGTTCGACACGCTGTATGCCGAGGGACAGCGGCGCTACGTCGAGACATTCTCGCCCTACGCCCGGCAGTTCCTCGAGCGGATGGATCGGCCGCGGGCCGAGAAGATTGACGGAATCCCGCCGGCGATCGCGATAGACCAGACCAACCCCGTACGGACCTCGCGCTCGACGGTCGGTACGATGACCGAGCTGAACGACCATCTCAAACTGCTGTTCGCGCGTGCTGCCACGCTGCACTGCCGCGGCTGCGGCCGACCAGTTCGCCGCGACACCCCCGAGAGCATCGCCGCACAGCTCCTTGACCGCAGCGACCTTCCACGGCGTGCCCTCGTCCTGTTCAGCGTGAGCGTGCCGGAGAACTTCTCGGAGCAGGAAGTGCTCGGGCTGCTGGCAGGCCAGGGCTACACGCGGATACATGAGCGACGCGGGGGGCGTATCGACGTTGTCCAGGACCGCATCGTGCTGCGCCCTGAAGACCGGGGCAGGCTGGTGGAGGATCTTGAGGCCGCGCTCACGCACGGCCAGGGGCGCGTGAGCGTGGTCGTGCTGGAAGACGGCGACAGGGAAGGCGAACGGTGCCGCTACTCAAGCGACCTGCACTGTGCTGCCTGCGACATTCACTACCGTGACCCTTCACCCGGGATGTTTTCGTTCAACTCGCCGGTGGGTGCGTGCGAGACCTGTCGCGGGTTCGGCCGGACCATCGGGATTGACTACAGCCTGGTGGTGCCGGACAGTACGAAGAGCCTTGCCGGGGGCGCGGTGAAGATCTGGCAGAGCCGGAGCTACCACGAGTGCCAGGATGAGTTGCTGAAGTATGCGCGGAAACGGGGTGTGCCGGCTGACATCCCGTGGGCTGAACTGTCGGAGGAGCATCGTCAGTGGGTGATCGAGGGCGAGGGCGGGTGGGAGCAGAAGGTGTGGTATGGCGCGAAGCGGTTCTTTGCGTGGCTGGAGGGCCGCTCGTACCGGATGCATGTGCGGGTGCTGCTCTCACGCTACCGCGCCTACCAGCAATGCGAGGCATGCCGGGGCGCGCGGCTCAAACCCGAAGCACTGCTGTGGCGCGTGGGTAGCGGCCCCTCGTACAACCTGCACGAACTGATGCTGCTGCCGATCGAGGAGTGCCGCACGTTCTTCGAGCAACTCCGCCTTCCCGCGCCGCTCGACGAAGCTGCTGAGCAGTTGCTGGGCGAGATCCGCACCCGGCTGGGGTATCTCGTGGACGTGGGGCTGGGGTATCTGACACTTGACCGTCAGTCGCGCACCCTCTCGGGCGGGGAAGTGCAGCGGATCAACCTGACCACCGCCCTGGGTACGTCGCTGGTGAACACGCTGTTTGTCCTGGACGAGCCCAGCATCGGTCTCCACCCGCGCGACATCAACCGCCTGGTGGGTATCCTCCACCGCCTGCGCGACGCAGGCAACAGCCTGCTGGTGGTGGAGCACGATCCGGACGTCATGCGTGCAGCCGACCGTGTCATCGACATGGGTCCGGGGCCGGGTGAACGCGGTGGCGCCGTGGTGTACCAGGGCGCTCTGGCGGGACTGCTGCGCGCGAGGAAATCACTGACGGCCGAGTACCTTGCGGGCGCACGGACTGTCACGGACGGCGGCGCGGAACGCCGTGCGGTTGACAACGGCACACCGCGGCTGCAGGTGGTCGGCGCCGCGGAGCACAACCTGAAGGGAATCGATGTCTCGTTCCCGCTGGGGCGGTTGGTCTGCGTGAGCGGAGTCAGCGGTTCGGGCAAATCGACGCTGGTGGAGGATGTGCTGTACCGCGGACTGCGCTCGCTTCACCACCGGCCGCTCGAGGCTCCCGGTGCGCACCGCGAGATCCGCGGGCACGAAGGGTTGGGTGGTGTCGTGCTGGTCGACCAGACACCTATCGGCAAGACCACTCGCTCGACTCCCGCAAGCTACACGGGGGCGTTCAATGCAATCCGCAAGGCATTCGTGTTCCACCCGCTCAGCCGTCAACGGGGCTACACACCAGGCACATTCAGTTTCAATGCGGGCACGGGCCGCTGCCCCACCTGCAGCGGCAACGGTTTCGAGCACGTAGAGATGCAGTTCCTCAGCGATGTGTACCTGCGGTGCCCGGACTGCGACGGTCGACGCTACCGTCCGGAGGTGCTCGAGGTCACGGTGCGAGGGAAGTCGATTGCGGATGTGCTCGATATGACCGTGGCGGAAGCCTGCCGGTTCTTCCAGCACGACCCGTACGGGGTCGCCCGCTCGCTCCACCCGCTCGTTGCGGTCGGCCTCGACTACCTTCGATTGGGCCAACCGGTCCCGACACTGAGCGGCGGCGAAGCGCAGCGGCTGAAGCTTGCCGGACACCTGGTTGACAGCTCGTCGCGCAAGCCGTCGGGGCGGACGTTGTTTCTGTGTGACGAGCCGACGACCGGACTGCATTTCCACGACATTGCCAGGCTGCTGCAGGCGCTCCGGGCACTGGTCGACCGCGGTGATTCGGTTGTTGTAATCGAACACAATCTCGATCTGATTGCCGCAGCCGACTGGGTGATCGACCTTGGGCCGGAGGGTGGGGGCAAGGGGGGAGAGCTGATCGCCGAGGGGACTCCCGAGATGGTGGCGGGGGCCACGCGCAGTCACACGGGTAGAGCCCTCAGAGAGCACTTCTGTCGTACTCGCTCTCGTGCTCGGCAGCTACCCCCTGCGCTCAGGGATGAAAAGGCGAGTACGGTGAAGGCGACGAGTTCGAGCAGGGGCGCCGACAGCATCCGCATCCACAACGCTCGCGAGCACAACCTGAAGGGGATCGATCTCACGCTGCCGCGTGACGCGTTCACCGTCATCACCGGGATCAGTGGCAGCGGCAAGAGCACGGTGGCGTTCGATATCCTGTTTGCCGAGGGCCAGCGGCGTTACCTGGAGTCGCTGAACGCCTACGCCCGGCAGTTCGTGCAGCCCGCGGCGCGGCCCGATGTCGATGTGATTGCGGGGATCCCGCCGACCGTGGCGATCGAGCAGCGGGTGAGCCGCGGCGGCCGCAAGAGCACGGTTGCAACCGTCACGGAGATCTACCACTTCCTCCGACTGCTGTTTGTCAAGCTCGGGACACAGTACTGCCTCTCGTGCGATCTGCCGATCGAGCCGCAGAGCGCCGAGCAGATTGCCGGGCGGATCATGCAGCAGTACCGCGGCAAGCGGGTGTCGCTGTACGCGCCGCTGGTGCGCAGTCGCAAGGGGTTCTACACCGACCTCGCCGCCTGGGCCTCGGCGAAGGGGTTCAGGAAGCTCCGCGTGGACGGGGCACTGCTGGCCACCGACCGCTGGCCGCGGCTCGACCGGTTTGTCGAACACGACATCGAACTGCCGTTGGGAACAGTGGCGGTGGGACCCGGCGAAGAACGCGGGATACGCGTGTGTACCGACCAGGCGCTCGAGTACGGCAAGGGAGTGCTGTTCGCGGAATTGCCGCCCGGCGGTGCGGCCCGCCGGACGGTCTTCTCGACACTGCGCGCGTGCCCCGGTTGCGGCAGAAGCTACGAGGAGCCCGACCCGCGGCTGTTTTCGTACAACTCGAAGCACGGATGGTGCCCGAAGTGTTTCGGAACGGGGCTGCTGATGAAGGGCTTCGACGAGGAACAGACTGGTGAGGAAGTCTGGTGGAACGACTGGTGGGGCGGTACCGAGACCGTGTGCCCCGCGTGCCGCGGTACACGGCTGCGCCCGGAAGCGCTTGCGGTCCGGTTCCATGACCACGACATCGCGAAGTACACGGCGATGCCGGTTGCGGATGCCGGGAAGTGGGTGGCAGGACTGAGGTTCGGCAGCCGCGAATCCGCGATCGCGCGTGATATCGTGGCCGAACTGCGCAGCCGGCTGGGGTTCCTCT
>CAZJJT010000028.1:0-18386 GCA_964546395.1 uncultured Fibrobacterota bacterium | reverse complement strand
GGGGCTGAGTACCGGGTAGGTCGCGAGGCTCGCAGCGAGTTCGGCGAATCACTGGCACCGGAGAAGGCCGACCTGAAAACCATGGGGCACAGTATCCGCTACCAGGTGAGTCGCACTGACTGCAAACAGGAGTTCATCCCTCCCCCCTGGGCGTATACGTATGAGCGTTGCGACGAACTGCCCGGTGGTGCAGCGGGCCATTCTGGAAACCTGATTGGCCTGGGGTACTGGTGGATTGAGCTTGGTGGTGAACTCGACAGTATCACCGACAGCGAGCTGATTCGCGACGAACTGCTGAAGACAGCTTACGGCGTGTGGGACCATATCAAGAACCGCTGTCCCCACTGCCGTGCCTCGGCGGCGTACCTGGCACTCGACTGGCTCAACTTCGTCACTGCGCGCCGCGAGAGCCGACGGTTCGTGGGCGACCACATCCTGACACAGAACGACCTGGCGGCTGGCGGAACGTTCGACGACACCGTCGCATACGGTGGGTGGACTATGGACGATCACGACCCAGCCGGGTTCGTTGCCGCTCGTGACAAGCGTCCCCCCACGCACTTCCACCAGTGTCCTTCACCCTACGGCATACCGTTCCGTTCGTTGTACTCGAGGGACATCGCGAACCTGTTCTTCGGCGGCCGCACTGTCAGCGCGACGCACATGGCCATGAGTTCGACGCGGGTGATGGGGACCTGTATGACGATGGGGCAGGCGGTGGGAACTGCGGTCGGGTTGATGAAGGCAAAGGGCCTGGGGACGCCGCGCGATGTGTTGCCGCACGTGCGTGAATTGCAGCAACTGCTGCTGCGCGACGACTGCTACATTCCGGGGGTGCCGATGGAGGTCCCTGAGCTCACGCGCACCGCGCGCCTCTCGACATCAGAGGGCTCTGCGGAACCGGTGCGCGACGGGTGGTCGCGGCAAGTTGGTTCCGACCCGCATGCGTGGCCCGCACGGCCGCTCGGCTGGGTTGCCTACGAATTCGACACGCCGTCATTGGTGCACGAAGCGGCAGTGGTGTTCGACTCGGCCATGCACCTTGACGTGCAGATGAGCTGGTCAAGCCATTGCGTCGGTAGACACCTGACGCACCTGCCGGACACTCTTGTGCAGCGCTTCGGCATCGAGGTGAAACGCAACGGCGCTTGGGAGCACCACGCGCGCGAAACCAACAACATCAACCGTCACGTGCGGGTGCCGATAGGTGCGCCGCTCGAGGGGGTACGGCTGACCGTCGAGCGGTTCCACGGGAACTGCGAAGAGGGCCGGCTGTACTCGTTTGTGCTTCGCTAGGGCTGCGCCACCAGCAGGCCGCCAGGGCGTCCCCGGCTGTTTCCGAGGACGAGGACGCGGGACAGGTGGCCTCGGACACCGCCCGTGCTCACACGGCCCGCGAGGTCGTACAGCGCGGCTGCTCTCGACACGCAGCTGCGGCCACGCGATTCGGTCGGCAGGACCCGTACGGGGTCGAGAGTGTTCTCCCAGAACTCTCCCTGGCCGCCGTCGCGGAAGTCTGCGGTCAGCAGGTCGAGGTCCCCGTCGCTCCCCACATCGCCAAGCACGCCCTGCCAGGCGCCGCGCTCGGGGTACCAGGTCTGTTCCTGCCAGCTCGAAGCGTCTCCGTGTGCATTGTAGTACACCGTCACGTGCCGCCGCCAGCCGGCGGGCCAACTCGCGTTCCCCTCCCAACCCGTGACACCGAGGACGATATCGTTGCTCCCGTCACAATCGATATCGCCGATCTGCAGTGTGTGGAAATTCGGGTCGTCGAACACGACGAAGGTGTCGATGAGCCAGGTGCCGGTGCGGGGGGTTGCCGGGCCCTTGTACCAGCACGTCAGCGTACCGCCAAACTCCGCCGGCCCCACCAGGATATCGAGCCGGTGGTCACCGTCGATATCCGCGATTGCCACGCGTGTTTCGCTGTGGTTGGGGCCAAGCTCGTGCCTGACCCATGTGCCGTGCACAGGGTTGGCCGGGCATTCGAACCACGCCAGTCCGTCCGATATGTCAAGGTCGCCGTCACCGTCGAGGTCCCCCAGGGCGGAGCCCTCGGTGTTGTTGGCCGCATCGACCGTGAACGTCTCCCATCCCCCCGGCGATGTCTGCAGGTAGAATGTCCAGGGGCGTTCCTTGTCGCGCTCGACCGCGTCGAGCCGCCCGTCACCGTCGATATCACCCACCTTCAGGTCATGCGATCCGTTCCCGCCGGTACCGGGAGACGGCACCGTGTGTGCGGTCCACGGCCCGCCGGTGGGGTCACCACCGGGAAGCGGGTTCTCGTACCAGGTGATCCCCGCACCCGAGGTAACCACGTCCATGTCCGTGTCACCGTCAACATCACCCACCTGCAGCTCATCACCCACGTTGGCACTCGCCGCCACGGAGAATGTCGCCAGATCCGGGTGCCGTCGCCACGTGATACGGGGGTCATTTGAACCCGCGACGATATCGTTCTTTCCGTCACCGTCGATATCACCCACCGCGTAGTTGCCGTACGCAAACGCCAGCCCCTGGTCGAGGACGGTGAGTTGGAACGGAACATCTGCTGCCGGAGCAAGGGCCCCGCAGAGTGCAAACGCCAGCACCTGTCTGCATCTCATGGCAACACCTCCTGCCGCTCGCGGTGGCCCCCCGGGGCCGAACACTGCCCCGCTCCCTCCACACACAGAAATACGCATGCCGGGCACGGCGAGTCAAGAGCTCGGCCGGCAAGGCTCCATGCGCCGGCAGCAGCACACGCGAAGGGCCTCAGGCATGCTGCCGGGGTCGGTACCACAGTTGCGGCGGGCCGGTCGGTGCGCCAGACGTGCAGCTTCTCTGGCTCTGCCCAGGAGTTGCTGGCAATGTCGAGGTCACCGTCGCGGTCGAGGTCCACAAGCAGGCACCCGATGTGGGTTGTCACGTTGTCGACAGTTACACTCCCGAACCGCGTGCCTTCCTCGTACACCCAGAGCTGTATCCGCATCTCTCCCACCTCTTCGCCGGTGATAATGTCCCCGTCTCCGTCACCGTCGATATCGGCTGCATCCAGGCTCAGGTACCGCGACCCGGTGGCCACGAGATGGCGTTCCCAGCCGGAGGATGTCTGCCGGAACCAGTAGAGACCGGTCGTCGTCGCCTCTTCGGTGGCAACGATGTCCATGCGACCGTCGTTGTCGATATCAATGGCCCGGATACGATCGAGGTCCGCCGTGAGCACGCCGACGTCGTGGCGCTCCCAGCCGCCGTCCCCGATGACTCCAGGGTTCTCCAGCCACCACACGGGAGCGCTGCTCCCCTGTCCGCCCCCGCAGACATCCGGCTCACCATCACCGTCGACATCCGCGACCGCAATGCCCTCGGTGTACGCCGATGTCAGCGATACCGACGGCCACGGGAACTGCATCGGGTCACCGGGGACACTGAAACACACCACACCGCTGTGGTGCGTGGCCACGACCACTTCGGGACACCCCCCTTCCGACAGTTGTGCCGCAACGTATCCCTGTGAGCTCATGCTGTGATCACACGCGTACGTGTTGCTGACACGGGTCGTATCCCAGGCACTGCCCGCGGCATCGCGTGCCTCGAGCCAGTAGGCCCCGTCGCAGTTCACCGCGAACACATCACCGAACACGTCACCGTCGACGTCGAACACGGCGACAGCGTCCACGGCCCCCGGGAACACGGCCCGAGGCCACGCGGCAGTGAGGTCCCCGCCTGGATTGCGATAGAAGTACCTGCCGGACGCAATATCGGGGAGCCCGTCGCCCGTCGCGTCCCCCATCGCCATCCCGAATGCCCGAGCGACCCTCGTGTCGTCCACGAGCACGTGTTCCCATGACCAGCCGGGGAGTGCGGTCTGGGCTGCGGTACCGGCTGCTGACAGCGACAGGAGTACGGCACATGCGCACGCCACTGCTGTGCCTCTGCGGGGTATCACCATATTGTGAAGGTACGCAGGCCAGTCGGTCGACAGGGAAGGCGTCTACCGTCCAACGCAACACCAACAGTGCAACTGGTGCAGACCGGTCACCGTGCGGACCGGACAGTTGCGCACAGGCAACGCCGCTGCCGCCTCTCCGGCAAGCAGGCATTGCTATATTCGGGATTGTCTGACGCAGCACCATCTGTTCGCAGGAGCACCACGGTGGAGTACCGAACGTTGGGCAAGACCGGTCTGAAGGTCTCCGAGGTCGGCTTCGGAGCGTGGGGTATCGGTGGGTACAGCGAGCGTACGGGCACCGGCTACGGCCCCATGGACGATGGCGAGGCGCTATCGGCCCTCGAGGAAGCCTGGGCGCTCGGGTGCAACTTCGTTGACACTGCGGACGCCTACGGGGTGGGCCACAGCGAGGAGCTTCTCGGCACGTTTATGGCGGGTCGCCGGGATCGGGTAATCCTGGCCACGAAGTTCGGGCACTGGCCGGAGACAGGACCCGACGGTGCACCTGTTCACTGTCCTCCGTCTGAGGAACACGTGCGCCGTTACCTGGAGGCCAGCCTCAGACGGCTGCAGACCGACTACATTGATCTGTATCAGTGGCATAGCGCAGACTGCGCGCAGGCCAGGCTGCACGACCTCGCCGGCACGATGCAGAAGCTGGTCGACGAGGGGAAGATCCGTCACTGCGGCATATCGGTCTACGGCCCGACCACCATCTGCCAGGTCGCGCGGGGTGAATTCGGCGCTCTTTTTGCGACACTCCAGGAATCAGTCAATGTCACGACCGTTCCCCGGTTCGCTGAAGCGCTTGCCATGGCATCCTCGGCTGACATCGGGATCATAGCGCGCGAGCCGCTGGCCAACGGAATGCTGGCCGGCAAGAGAGGCAGCACGGGCGCTGGCGGCCGCCTCGCCCGTGACATGCGCGACCCGCACCAGGCCATGATCCGAGGGGTGTTTGCCGAACGCCTTCGTGGACTGCTGCCGTGCGAGGGCCGCAGTCTGGTGCAGGGCCTGATTCGCTTCGTACTGCAGACGCCGGGGGTGTCGGTGGTCATCCCTAGGTGCAAGAGTGTCGCGCAGGTCCGGGAGAACTTCGGCGCGTCGGCCAGCCCGGTGATCGACGACGATACGATGGCTGCGGTGCGGGAGATCTACGTTGAGCTGACCACAGAGCACGGCCCCATCCATCCGTACGCGATGGCAAGCGATCTGGGAGTCACGTAGGCAGTCCGGGCCAGCACTCAGTGCCCGGGCTGCAGACCGGGGCACGTGGCACTCAGCCCTCGGTCGCCACCCACTACGACCACCGACACCAGTGCCCTGACAGGCTGCAGCAGGGAACTGCGCAGCGATCTGCCGTTGAGCAGGGACAGCGTGGACACACCTTCGCTCTGCGACGCTCTGTCCGGTGGACACGCAGCCCCTCCAGGCACCGTCGACAGCGCCAACTCGTACGCGCCGAGTTCAGGCGCCGGACCGTCATGGCCAAGTCCGACGTCCACTCCCCTGTCCACCAGCGCGCCGCCCTCCGCCGGCTTCAGGAAACTGGTCGCAGGCAGGCTGCCGTCGGCCTGCCGTGGCCCGTCCACCCCTGCTGCATCCGCACCCACGAAGTCGGCTTCAGTGACCGCGTATCCCGGGTTCCAGCTGTTGTGGTCACTCACGGAGGGGCCAACGGCTGCGCCCGCGGTGGCAACGCTCACGTTGTTTCGAAGCACATGCACCAGTCCGCAGTCGAAGTCGAAGTCGCGCCACCCTCTGTTGTCGTAGCCGGTGTTGTTGTAGAGCGTGTCCGGTGCCGCGCCCAGGTCGGTGTTCTCGTTGAACCCGCAGTACTTGTTGCCGAACGCAACGCTGCGCTGCACCCTGTGGCCGCCGCTCGAGGCCACGCGCGGGTCGGACGTTGCGCCGCCGAGCTTGTATCCGTTGCCGTCCCCAAGCTCCGAGCCATCATCGGCATACCCGTTACCGAATGCCCAGCAGCTGTCAATCAGGATGGAACCGGCCGTGGCAAAGAAGAGATCCCACCCGTCGTCGGCGTTGTTCCACGCGCGGCACCCACGGTACACGATGCGCGCGTGGGTGGTCGGGTAGACCTGGAACCCGTCAGCATCCTCGTAGTCGCTGTCGACGTTGTGGTGCGAGTCACAGTTGAGCACCAGGATGTCGGTGGCCGCGCCGCTGATCATCAGGCCCACAAACCGGTTGTGATGTGTGTTGAGTTGTTCGAACACAATGTGCGACACGGTGCCCGTGGTCTGCACTCCCGCAATCCACTCGCCCTGTGTGTTGGTGACCTCGAGGCCCCTGACATGCCACCAGTCGGTGCCGGCGAAGTTGAGCGCCGCGTCATCGGTGGCTCTGCGGCCGTCGATGACGGGAGCTTCGCCCGGCCAGGCGAACAGGCAGATCGGTGCGTCTGTGGAGCCGTCAGCTGTCAGAAGGATGGTCCCGGGGGGCATGTACGTTCCACCGTGCACCCAGCAGGTGTCACCGGCAACTGCGACCGCATCGAACGAGGCAAATGAGCCGAACGGCGTGGCCTGCGAACCGTTGCCGGTGCCACCGGGTGCGACATGGTACACCGAAGCGTGGACAGCGCCCGAGACGAACAGAGCAACGGACAGCAGACGGACACCAACACAGACAGCACCGTGGTCACACATGACGACCCCCTGCCGGCCCCGGGAAGGGTCGACAGGGGGATTATACTACGGCCCGCTCGGCACTCGTAGGCGCGACGTCCGGAGGCGCTACCTCCCCACGACCATGGGTGCCAGTGGCCTGGCAGCGCCACACCCGATACCGCGGGCGACATACACACCGCCCGCCACCTGCGACTGCCGCAACTGCACCAGGCTTCCCGCTGCCACCCTTCGCCCCCGGCAGTCGAACAGCACCACGCGCGGGTCGGTCCGTGAGACACTCGGGCGTACGGGTGCCAGACGCACGCCGGTACCGTTCACCGAGAACATGCCCGAGTTTCCCCCGAACTCCTGCTCCTGGTAGGAGTTCACCCGGACGATCATCAGGCTGCTGGTGACGTTGGGGACAACCCACGGGTAGTTCCCGTAGCGGGGGTCATCGCTGGGTACGCCACCAGCAGCAGTGATACCAACCCAGGTCTCGCCGTCATCGGGCGAGTAGTTGATCTCGATAAGCGGCAAGTTGTACGCGGTCCACCGGACATGGACAGTGTCGCCGGCGCTGTACGTCTCGCCCTGCGCCGGGCTGCTCACAAGAGCGTACGGTACCGGTGTCACGGTCGCCGTCGCGACTGGAGAGTACACCGACGTATCGCCGGCAGAGAATGCACGCACGCGGTACTCGTAGGTGGCAGCAGCCACTGCGGTGTCGACGAAGGACTCGACGTCGGCGGCCGTGGCAGCTATCGGGGCGAACACCCCGCCCTGTTCACGCCGCTCAATAAGGAACCCGGCCTCGTCATCCGTGTTGTCTGCCCACGTCAACGTGACCGAGGGAGGTACCGACTGCGACGATGCCTGCAGGTCGCTCGGCGGCGTCATCTGGGCGCCAACCGACAGTGTGACCGTGTACGACGCGGTGTTGATCGCACCCCCGCCGGACACCTCGACCGTGGCGTAGTACACGCCTTCCGCCAGCCCAGCAGTGTCAACGGTGTTGGCAATCGTCTGCGCGTTCCCGCTTCCCGAACGAACCGCCTTGAGCCACGAGAGACCACTCTGATCGACGGTCACCGACACAGTGGTGAGTGTACCCACCCCGCTGTTGGCGACATCGACCGTCTGCACCGGCCCGTCCACCTCGAAGACCAACCGGGTCTCGCTCAAAGCGATGACCGGATCGGTTGCGCTAAGGTCGGGCAACTGACCGAGGAACACACTGGTAGCGTCGTTCATGTTCGGGTTGTTGTCGCCCATCAGGGCCGTGATCTGGGTGGTGGGGATCTCCCATTCCTCCTCGGTCCGGTAGTTGATCACCCACCAATGCCCGTCGCGATCGGTGCAGTCGCCAGTACAGGTCTGCACCACCATGTGCTCATTGGAGTTGGGCACATAATGCACGTCGTAGGTACCCGTGCTCTGGTCGACGCCCGGACTCGGGAATGTCTTCACCAGCGTGTCCACATCCATGTCGATCACTGCGAAGGTCATGTGCCCGCCGTACCACATCGACCCGGGGATGTTGTAGTGCTGCTGGGTCCACGCATTCAGCACCGCATGCTTCCCATCCCCGGACACAAACCACCCGTGCCCCCACATCTTCGAGCGATAGTGCGTTGCGCTGGTGAAGTCGGCACTGTAATCGATGACCGGCCCGAACTGCTTGAGTGCTTCGAGTTCGGCCGGGTGTGACCAGCAGACTGTCCGGCGCCCGTCACGCGACCCGAAGAGGCCGTTGTTCTCGTCCACCTGGTACACTGAGTCCACATGGCCCGTGGCCACATCAGCACGAAAATGCCTGCCATCGGCTTCGGCCCACATGATATGTGTACCGGTGTAGATGTAGTGCTTGCCCTTTGAAGCCTCGCCCTGCCAGTCGGCAACATGCCGGACACCAGTACCATCGTTGTTCATCACCCAGAAGGCGCCGGAGCTGAAGAACGAAATCGTGCGGCCGTCTGGTGAGAAATACGCGTAGTTGAACCCACCCGATATGGCAGGCACAGTGGCCTGGTCCACAAGAAGGCGGTAGGCGCCGGTCTCCAAGTCAACGCAGTAGAGCTTCGCGGCGCCGAACCGGTTGAAGAGCACCGTGCCCTGCAAGGCGAGCGAAGATGCCACGCAACACACCAACACAGCAGTCAGACCGGCAACAGTGCGTCTCATGATTCCCCCCGCTGAAGGTTCCCGTGCGTCCCCCAGGAATACAAGGTACTGCCCCCCGTGCGAGAGGGCCCCCCATTGAATGGTATTTTATATATCTTATTACTAAATTACTAAATATGGAGTGGAAGTGAAGAGTGTACACGCCAGGGCGCGCGGCACGGTCGAGCAGTGTATCGCTGAGGCTCGCGAGGGCGGCACGACCCGTCTGCCGACACTCAATGCCCTGGCCGTACGCGCCGGGGTATCCCATGTCACCATGCTTGCCTGCATCCACCGCATGGCCGCAGAAGGCGTTCTGTGCACTCGACGCGGCAGTGGAGTGTTCCTCGCCGGCAGCGCCGCAGGCCACGTTGTGGACCCCGTTCCCCGCGCGGCCTGGCGCCGCGTTGCCGAAGCGGTACGAGTCGGCGTCCTCGATGGTACTTTCGCGCGGGGTGAGTGCCTGCCGCCGCGCAAGGAGCTCTGCGATTGCTTCGGTGTGTGTCCAGCGACGTTGCGCAGATCTCTGCAGTGGTTGAGCGATCAGCAGGTCCTCGAACCGGACCGCAAGCGGCACCGTGTGGCCCGGGTGAGGGGCACCGGCGTTCGGAGCACGGTCGTGGTGATCACCGTCGGTACCCCCTCGCAGCCGATCGCGCGGCCCACGCAGCGTCACGCGGACGATCTCCTGGAACTCGAACGGGCGATCACACGGTCGGGCCTGCTGATGAAGCTGACATTCTTCTGGTATGAAGGAGAGAAGCAGGTATCGATGAGCGAAGGGGGTGGGCTGTACCCTCGGGGGCAGTTGGACAACGTGCTTGGCTTCGTAGTCCTGACGCGCGGGCTGCTGCACACAACGGTGGTCTCAGTACTCGGATCGCTGGCACTCCTCCGCCGTCCGGTTGCCGTCATCGACGACACTGACGAGGCAACTCGAGCCGGCGACTGGCCGCATGTGCCGCAACTGCAGGTGTTCACCATGGCGAACTCCGCACAATGCGGAAGCGAAGTGGGCCGCAGGCTTCTGGATCTGGGGCACCGCCAGTTCGCGTATGTCGGCCCAGAGGCCGTTGCCTGGTCTCACCGTCGGTACGAGGGGCTGTGTGAAGCGGTTGCTGTCCCCGGCTCCACGAGGCCAGTCTGCAGGTGCGAGCTTCCTGTGTTGGCCGACAGGATGAGAAGTGCCTCGGGAGCCGACTCCTTCGTGGAACTCGCTGTCGCCGGTTTCGGGTCTCGAGGCGACAGCGATCGTCGGGTCCTGCGCGCGCTGAGGGGCAACGCCGGTAGAGCAGCCAACGTAACGCTGACAGCTGGACTTGAGCACGAGGCATACGTGGACGCACTTGGACCCCCCATGGAGCGGCTCCTCGCCTCGCCTCGCCCCTCTGTCCTCGTGGGCGGCAACGACCGTGTCGCCCTTGCCTGCATGGAAGTGCTGCAGCGGACGGGGGCACGTATTCCCGAGGACATCTCGGTGGTGGGATTCGACGACACGTTCGAAGCGTTCAATAACGGCCTCACCAGCTACAACTTCAACAGTGCCGGTGCAGCACAGGCTGCACTGAACCACGTTCTCAGCCCGCCGCGGCCACGTGTCTTGTCGAAGGGGAGCCGACTGCACGCCTTGGAAGTGAAGGGGTTCGTCAACGTGCGCGCCAGCACGTGTTCACGGTGAGCCCGTCACTCAGATTCCCGCCTGTGCGCACAGCGCCTCGAGGTCACTGACGATCCGGTCGCGGATGGCCTCCACGGCCCGCTTCCCCAACTCGGGTGAAGCACACGTACGCAGGTCCTGATGCCACACCCAGGGCTTCTTCTCGGACGGCCACTGTGCGTGCTGCTCGCCGTACTTCGCGATCGTCTCTTCGCCGGGCCGGTGCTGATCCATGTGGCACAGTCCCGGGAACAGGTACAGCGCCATCGAGGTCTCCCACTTCGCCGCGTGGTCCGCAGGCGCTTCCCCATCCACTTCCACGCCCTCGTACTCGGGCCGCGCGAGCACCAGCACGCCGGGGTTCGCTTCCATGAACTCCGCGGCAGCCCGTTTGACCGTGTTCACCTGCAACTCGCCATAGTGTCCGGTCACCACCGCAATCACCTTCGCGCCCATCTTCGCAGCCTGTTCCAGCACTTTCACGAGCACCGCTTTCACCATCTCGGGCGGGTACACCATCGTACCGCAGAACGCCCCGAACCCCGGCGCGTTGAACCACGACACGGGGAGCACCACCCCCCCGGTCTTCTCGGCGCACCGAAGCACGATCCCGTGCATCTTCAGGCCGTCAAGTCCCAGCGGCAGGTGCCGTCCGTGCCACTCGATCAGGCCGCAGGGCAGGTAGATGAGCGGCCGCTGCTCCATGAGTTGCTGGAACCGCTGTGGTGTGATTTGTTCCATCTGTGCGTACTGGTGCATAACTGCGCTCCCGGACTCCATGCGGCATGAACTGCCGATGACGCACGAATATATTGCAGTCCGCAGGCTGGCTGTTGCACTTTCGGATTGACCTATTGGATTGGCGTAGCAAAGCGAGCGTTCCGCGATCTGATTCGTTGACCGATGCGACCCGTCTTCGTATATTGGGGCGCGTGCGGTGCACTGCGGCCGGGAGAGTGCTCGTGGAAGACAGGATGAAGAGCGGGATCTTCAAAGGGATCGGACCGAACATACTTATCGTGGGAGTGGTCAGCCTGCTGACCGACCTGAGTTCGCAGATGGTGTTCCCGCTGATTCCGCTGTTCATGACGACGAGCCTGGGGGCGGGAGCCTGGGCGGTGGGGATCGTGGAAGGGGCCGCGGAGACAACTGCAGCGCTGCTGAAGGTGGTGTCGGGGTTCTGGTCGGACAAGATACGCCGGCGCAAGCCGTTCATCCTGTATGGCTACGCGTTGTCGGGAATAACCAAGCCGTTGTTTGCGTTCACACAGGCCTGGCCGCTGGTCCTGGGGGTACGGGTCATCGAGCGGATCGGCAAAGGTCTGCGCAATGCGCCGCGCGACGCGATCGTGGCTGAGTCGTGTGATGAAAACGCGCGAGGCAAGGCATACGGCATCCAGCGCACCATGGACGGGCTCGGTTCGGTGTTCGGGGCAGTTGCCGGCGCCGCGCTTCTGCCGCTGCTGGGGTTCGAGAAGGTGTTCCTGTGGGCATTCCTCCCTTCGGTGCTCGCGGTGGTTGCGATACTGTGGATACGCGAGAAGCCGACGACCCCGGAAGAGCAGACGAAGAAGATCACGGTTCGAGGGAGTTTCCGCGAACTGCCGGGCAACCTGAGGCTGTTCATCGTGGCGTCCTCAATCTTCGCGCTGGGCCATTTCGGGTACGCGTTCCTGCTGCTCCGTGCCCGCTCAATCGGGGGGCTCGGTGATGTCCGTGCGATCCAGCTGTATGCTTTCTTCTACGTTGTGTATTCAATCGTCTCCATTCCCGCCGGCATGCTTTCTGACAGGATCGGCCGCAAGGCGGTCCTGCTCATCGGGACGTTCCTGTTCGCGTGCACGTCACTCAGCCTGATCTACGCGCACACTGTCTGGCAGGTAATCGGCGCATTCGCACTGTACGGCGTGTTCTACGCGATCATCGACGGCGGGCAGAAAGCGTTCGTGGTTGACCTGTGTCCCAGGCACCTGAAGGCCACGGCGCTCGGAGCGTTCTACACCTCGATCGGGCTGGTTGCGCTCCCGGGTGGGTTCATTGCCGGTCTCATCTGGGAGAAGATCAGCCCCGAGGCGACGTTCCTCTTCGGCTTGGGGCTGGCGGCGATCTCGTTTGTAACACTGCTGTTTGTCAAGGTGCCCACACCGGCGGTGAGCAAGGCATAGTACCCGGGCATGGCCATCAGGGAGAAGGATGCTCCGACGATTCAGTCTCTACGGTTTCCTGAAGAACCAGCAGTACTACGACCCGTTTATTGTGCTTGCGTTCCTCCAGATGGGGCTCAACTACACCCTTATCGGTACGCTCATCGCGTTCCGCGAGGTGATGGTGAACCTGATGGAGATCCCGACAGGCACCATCGCCGATACCTCCGGCCGTCGTCGCTCGATGATCTTCAGCTTCGTGGCCTACATCATCAGTTTCGCGGTCATGGGTTCGGCGGGACTCGCGTCGATGAAGGGTCTGATCGGACTCCCGGTCCTGCTGCCGCTGCTCTTCGGGGCGATGGTGTTCTTCGCCATAGGCGAAGCGTTTCGCACGGGCACGCACAAGGCCATGATATTCACGTGGCTGCGACTCAACGGCCGGATATCCGAGCGTACCAAGGTCTACGGCTACACTCGTTCGTGGAGCAAGCTCGGATCAGCCGTATCGGTGGTCCTTGCGTGCATCTTCGTGTTTACCACCCGCAACTACGTGTACATCTTCTTCTTCTCCATAGTCCCGTACCTGCTGAACATCGTCAACTTCCTGGGCTACCCCAAGGAGGTCGATGGCGAGACCAGACATGGCCTTCCGCTGCGCCAGATGCTCGGGCACCTGAGGGACACGCTGGTGATGGCGGTGCGTACGAAGCCCCTTCGTCGACTGGTTCTCGAGTCGATGGGCTTCGAGGGGTTCTTCGCCGCAGGCAAGGACTACCTGCAGCCGATCCTCAAAACAGCCGCACTTCCCCTCACCGCCGCGCTGTTCGCGGGCGTCGCCCTGAGCGAGGAACAGCAGTCAGTCGTGCTCATCGGCCCTGTGTACTTCGTGCTGTTCCTTCTTTCGGCCTGGGCAAGCCGCAAGGCCCACGTATTTGTCGACCGCACCGGCCATGAGGACACAGCCGCACGCCTTCTGTGGGCCCTCTCACTTGCCGTGCTTTCGGGGTTGCTCGCAGCCATGTTCTTCGGGGTATACTGGGCCATGATCGTCGCCTACGTGGCGCTGTACATGCTCCAGAACGTGTGGAGGCCGGTGCTCATCAGTCGATTTGACACGCATGGTGACGAGGAACGCGGGGCGACGATTCTGTCCATCGAGTCTCAGGCAAAGAGTTCTGCAACCATGGTTGCCGCGCCGCTCCTCGGGTTCGCTGTCGATACCGCGAAGTCGAACGCGGTGGGCGCGACGGAGTTCTGGCCCGTTGCCGCACTGGGCGCGTTGCTCGCGCTGCTGTTCCTGATCACTTCACGGGGTATCCCGCAACCCTCATCCGCCGCGGGTAGCATTGATCAGCCCACCGGCGAGCAGGTTGCGCCGCTCGCGGGCTGAGAGTTCAACGCGCAGCGGGATGTCGACACTGCAGGTCTCGTTGCGCATCACCAGTCCGTCACCACTCTCCACAGCAGCGCGCACGCCTGTTACCCTGAGCGCATCCCCCATGGCAACCTTCGCGTAGTCGTCCGGGTTGGCGAAGAACGCAGGCACGATGCCAGAGTTGACGAGGTTGGCCTTGTGTATGCGCTCCATCGACTTGGCCACTACCATCTTCACCCCGAGAAACATCGGACAGATAGCCGCGTGTTCGCGTGATGACCCCTGGCCGTACGATTCGCCTGCCACGATCACATTGTGCACACCCTTGTCCCGGTTGGCAGCGGCGCGAGCCGCGAACTCCGGATCTTCACGCTCGAACACGAACTCGGCATACCTGGGTATGTTGGACCGGTACTTCAGGCGGTTGCCGGCAGGTGAGATATGGTCGGTGGTGATCTTGTCGCCTACCTTGGCTGTCACCTGGCCTGCTATCTCGTCCGGACACGCCGTATTGGTCGGGGGGGCACCGATATTCGGCCCGCGAACCACTTCCCCACCGCCGTCAGGCTGAATCATCATGCTGTCGTCCACGGCGAACCGCGCCGGCACCTTGACGCGCGGGTACCGTACGCCGGCGAAGAAGTCTCGTGGGTCCACGATTTCGCCGGCCAACGCTGCTGCTACCGCCGCTTCGGGTGACACCAGGTACACTTGCGCATCCTTCGTGCCGCTACGCCCCTCGAAGTTCCGATTGCTGGTGCGGAGGGACACCCCCCCACTCTTCGGAGCCATCGAGTTGCCGATGCAGAACCCGCAGGCATTCTCAAGAATACGCGCACCAGCAGAGATGATTCCGGCCAGTGAGCCGTTTGCCGCGAGCATGGCCTGAACCTGCCGTGATCCGTTGGCAACGCCAAGCGACAACTGTGGAGCCACACTGCGACCCTTGAGCAGCTTCGAAACGGTCATCAGGTCGCGGTACGACGCATTCGTACACGACCCGATACAGACCTGGTCCACCTTCATCCCGGCCAGTTCGCGCAGCGGCTTGATAGTGCCTGGTGAGTGCGGGCACGCGGCAAGCGGTACCACCTTCGCAAGGTTGACATCGATCACCCGGTCGTACACGGCACCAGGGTCGGCGCTCAACTCAACGTAGCCCTCACCGCGCCCTTGCGCGACGAGGAACGCCCGTGTTGTCTCATCGGAGGGGAACACCGATGTCGTGACGCCCGTCTCGGCACCCATATTGGCGATGGTCGCTCGCTCGGGGACGCTCAGTCGCGCAACGCCCGGCCCACCATACTCCAGAACACAACCGACGTTGCCCTTGGTGCTGACAACCGACAGAACGTGCAGGATGACGTCCTTCGCCGTCACCCACGGCTTGAGCGTGCCGGTCAGGTTCACCTTCACCACTCTCGGCCATACAAGGTAGAACAGCCCCCCCCCCATGGCCACAGCAACGTCCAACCCGCCGGCGCCGATGGCTACCATGCCGATTCCACCACCCGTGGGCGTGTGCGAATCCGCCCCGAGGAGTGTCTTGCCGGGGAGCCCGAACCGCTCCAAGTGCACCTGGTGGCAGATGCCGTTGCCAGGCCGCGAGAACACGATGCCGTACTTGCGTGCAACCGACTGCAGGTATGCGTGATCATCGGCATTCTCGAAGCCTTCCTGCACCGTGTTGTGATCAACATACGACACCGAGACCTCTGTCCTGACCCTATCGAACCCCATCGCCTCGAACTGCAGGTACGCCATTGTCCCGGTTGCATCCTGGGTCAATGTCTGGTCGACACGGATCCCGACCTCGGTTCCCGCCGTCGCCTCTCCCTCCACCAGGTGCGCGTCAAGAATCTTCTCAACAAGCGTGCGTCCCATCACCGTTCCTTCCCCGTGCGCTCTATCCGAGTGCCACATCCAGTGTCATCATGACCGCGAACCCCAGCATCGCTCCCACCGTTGCGACATCGGTGTTCTTCTCCGCCTGTGACTCAGGTACCAGCTCCTCGACCACCACGTAGATCATCGCCCCGGCTGCAAACGCCAGTGCATACGGCAGCAACGGCTTCATCAGAAGCACCGCGGCCGCGCCAACCACGCCGGCGATGGGCTCCACAATACCGGACAACTGCCCGTACATGAACGCCTTGAATCTCCCGAGCCCCTCCCTGCGAAGCGGCACCGACACCGCAGCTCCCTCGGGAAAGTTCTGTATGCCAATGCCGATGGCCAGCGCGACAGCGCCCGCGAGGCTTGCGGAGGGAAGATTGGCGCCAAGTGCACCGAACGCAACGCCCACGGCAAGCCCCTCGGGGACATTGTGCAACGTGATGGCCAGCACGAGCAGCACACTCCGCTGCCAACTGGTCTTGATCCCCTCTGCCTGGCTCTCCGGGAACCCGGCGTGGAGGTGCGGGAGAAGTTTGTCCGCACTCCACAGGAACGCCCCGCCTGCCAGGAACCCAACCAGCGGAGCCACCCACGGTATGCCGCCCTCGGCTTCCACCATCTCGATTGCGGGAGCGAGCAGCGACCAGAAACTCGCGGCAATCATCACCCCCGCCGCAAACCCCAGCATCCCGTCGAGTGTCTTGCGGTTGATGCTCTTGAAGAAGAACACGAGAGCAGCCCCGAGAGCGGTGACCCCCCAGGTGAAACCGGTGGCGAGCAACGCCTGTACGACAGGATTGAGTTGCGAAAACCATTCCATGGGCACTCTCCGGCAGCAGTGTGCGGCCACGAGTCACAGCGCCATGCTGTGGTACGCGGAAGACGAAAAATACTCGTGGGTGGTGGGTATCAGGCGTGCCTGTTCAGCGCGCCGGCAGCGCTCAGATACCAGTGGTGAGACGGACCAGCAGCACGCGCTGCTTCAGCCCGAGGCGGGTGAACTCAATGCCCGCCTGCGTATACGCAACGCCCTTCTCTTCGAGCGATTTCACCCACACGACCTTGCCGTTGAACCCCAGTTCCGGCTCATCCGCGGCACGCCGCATGAGCACCTTCACGTGCTCGCCGGTGTGCAGTTCCATGCGAGTGTCTATACGGGCCCCCGTGGAACTGATATCCACGGCGTCCGCCGTGTCCCCCGGGCCATCCAGGAACAACAGCTTCGTCTTGTGGAACTCGATACGAATCTGCTTCTTGGTGCGTCTGTATCTCCGACGCTCGTCGTTCATCGCAGCCTCCCGGGCCCAGCACGTGCCCGTGTCACACACAGTCTATCTTCCGGGATGACCGTGTGTCAATCTAGAAACCGGTCTTCCCGCCCGGGCGGGCGCGCAGCATCTTGAACCGCTTGAACCCCATTGCCACCAGCGGTCTGATATCGAAATCGACCACCCCGCGCATCTGCCGGCGGATCTTCTTCTGCGAACACTCGATGATACACACGCCCACGAGGTAGCCGTAGAGCCGCACCAGCGGGTTGCGCGACCCGCGAACCTTGTTGATCCGCGATATCCTCGCATAGCACATCCGCGCCGGGCACGTGAGCGCGCATCCGGCGTTGCCGAACAGCGTCACCCGTTCCCTGTGCGGGACCCCCGCAAGGAACGCCGGGTCTTCCACCAGATCCATGGGAAGCACGACCGTGTCGTACAACTCGAGCGCCGCCTCGATCTTCGCGTACGAGTTGAGGAACTTCAGCATGCTCGCCTCAATCCGATAGTGCGGAAAGTCCTGCCGGATCCAGGGAACAAGGACATCGTTCTGCACAATCAGCGAGTTGCCCTCACGGTGGTACTTCTCGAGCACGGGACGGTTGTACTCGTACTCCTCGCGGGTCACGAAGTGCGTGGTAAGAGGGATGCGCACGCCGATGTTGTGCCGCGCCATCACTGCCGCATCCCTGTCGGATATCTGACGGAACCAGTACGGACGGCCGCCGTAGAGCGTGCAGGGGTCTACGAATCCGAACACACTCTCGATCTGGCCGCGGGGCAGTGCACCGAAGTGGCTGTCAAGGTAGGGCAGCATGGGCTGCCAGGAGAATTTGCCGCGGGCAGAGACTGTGAAACTGACCCCGTCCATCCGCATCCCCTCTGCCCGAAATGGCCGCGGGGAGACCGAAGCCCCCCCGTGGCTCAATGCCGCTTGCCGGCTACAGCGTGGCAATGATGGGCGCAATCACCAGCGACACAACGCTCATCAACTTGATAAGGATATTCAGCGAAGGACCGGCGGTGTCCTTGAACGGGTCACCGACGGTGTCACCGGTCACGGCTGCCTTGTGAGCAGCAGAGCCCTTGCCCCCGTGTGCCCCACCCTCGATATGCTTCTTGGCATTGTCCCATGCACCGCCGGCATTGGACATGAACAGCGCCATCATCACACCACACACGGTGACCCCCGCGAGCACTCCCCCGAGCATCTGGGCTGCCTCCTGGCCACCGATAATCTTGCCACCGACAATCCCGACAAGCACCGGAGTTAGAACGGCAAGCAGGCCCGGCACGACCATCTCGCGGATGGCAGC
>CAZJJT010000027.1:9521-18408 GCA_964546395.1 uncultured Fibrobacterota bacterium | reverse complement strand
AAGCGCTTGCAGAACCGCCTGGCGGATCCACCAGACCGCATACGAGATGAACCGGAAGTTCTTCTTCTCGTCGAACTTGTGGGCGGCACGAATCAGGCCGATGTTGCCCTCTGAGATAAGATCGCCCAGCGGCACGCCCTGGTTCTTGTAGTTGCGTGCAACGCTGATGACGAACCGGAGATTGGACTTGACCAGCCGGTTCAGGGCACTGCGGTCACCGCGGCGAATCCGCACCGCCAAGGCCGCTTCCTCCTTGGAGGAGAGCGGAGTGTAGCGGCTGATATCGCGCATGTAGACCTTGTTGATCTCACCGTCGGCCACTATGGCTCCCTTCTCTATCTATCTGTGGAACAGTATGTTACTTCAGTCGTATACTCCGCACTTCAGGCTACGCACAACTTCGTGCACAGCCCGCCGGATATTGTCTCAAACCGAAACAAAGAGTCCGGGGTAGTCGCCACAATAGTACTACGTGCAACTGCCGCCGTCAACACCTTCTTTAAACATTTTGTTAAACGACAGTTGGCCGATCAGAGCGGCCTTCCCCGGTCTGCAGACCAGCTACCGGTGTTGCATTGCAACAGCAACATCACCTCCGCCGTACGACCACGGCGCGAAGGCGGTGTGTGCCCTCCGCTGCCACTATCTCCACCACCACCGTGTTGGACGAACACCCCCTGTCACACGTCAGGACCAGCCCTGGGCCGCCTTCTGCCACAACATGTGAACACAGACAGCGTCCCCCCAGATCCACCAGGCGCACCACAACCGGCACGTCGTGCAGACCAGTCGCCTGCACCCTCACCGCCCCGTCCCTGCCGACTGTGGCGACCACACGGGGCCCTCCCGCGGCATTCGTTTTCCCCGCAACGCGCACCTGTGTCTCCACCACGAAGCTGTCGATACGGCTGTAGACCCGGTAATCCCTGCTGCTGCTGACCCGCCAGTACCACGGGACCCCGCTCAGCAGTGAGTCGGGCACCCACACGGTATCCGCCGTGCGCACAACGGTGCTGCGGTGGAACCGGTTGTTGTTGGCTATCTCCACCTGGTACGAGTCTGCTTCAAACACGGGGTGCCATGCCAGGGGCGGATGCGGGTCGGCCACGGTATCACCCTCGTAGGCGACCAGGCGCGGGACCGTGTCGGGCACAACCACGAAGGTATCGGCTGCTGACCACTGCGGATGCCCCTCGGTCCGCACACGCCAGTACACGGGCCCGTACGGGAGCGTCTCGTGCCAGGCTGCCGTCGTGTCGCCCACCAGTGTGTCACTGGTCCATGCGGAGAAGTCGGCGGAGAGAGACACCTGGAGTTCGTAGACCGCGGCAGGGGCCGGGGGCTCGCGCCAGGTCAGTACCGGAAGGCGGGTAGTGGTAGTATCGGGGAGCAGCGGCACGAGCATGGGCACATGCGGGTCGAGCACCACGAATCGACCCGTCTCCGACCAACTGGCGTTCTGGGCCCTGACCCGCCAGAAGTACTCCCCGGGGGACAGCACCGATGTGGTGATCGACGTGTCGGGACTGGTGGTGCTGACCACGTTGAGCGAGAACGCGGGACTTCTTGAAACCTGGATTGCGTATGACACCGAGAACTCGCCCGGGTGCCATTGGAGGCACGGGGTGCTGTCCCACGTGGGCGATTCGTGGGCGATGAGGCCGATAATCGTGTACGGTGACAGCAGGAAGTTGGCGCTCAGGGTGAGCTGCGAGTGATTGACATGGCGCTCACAGAAGAAGAAGTCGAAGTGGTACACATGGGTGGGTGTCAGCCCGAGCGTGTCCAGCGACACGCTTCGGTTAAGCGGTCCGTGGATCCCCCCGAGGTCCATCACCAGCCGCCCGTCGATGAACCCCCACACGTCATCATCACCGGTAAACTCGAACACCAGTCCGTTGCGATGCACGAAGTCGCGGTGAAGCTCCATGGAGAAGCTGAAGTTCTGGTAGCCGGGGTTGTGCCAGTCGTACGGGGGGTAGTACCCCGGTTCGGTCCCATACCCCCTGCCGTCCACCGGCAGGAACAGCGGACTGTCGTAGCGGAACATGCCGGTACGGATATCGGTCAGGTGGAACGGAAGCGAGTCGTACAGAACCACACAGCGCATCGAGTAGGAGCTGCTGTAGTTCGCCCCTACCCACTCGTCCACTCTCCCGAGGTAGTTGAGCATTTCGCTCCACCACCCGCGCCCGTCAAACGGGTCAATCGAGAACGTCGCGCCGGTCCCACCGGTCCCGCTGGGCCGGAACCAGTCGTTGAGGCGGTCGTTGTACACACGATTCACACGCAGCAGGGGTTTGCGTTCAGCCGACAGCGTGTCGCGCACCATGCCGGTCTGGAGCCCTGCGTCGGACTCGTCGTAGGCGGAAGGCTCGAAGTTGGGATTGCTGCCGTCCGCATGGTAATCGTAGTAGGTGACATGCACCCAGAGCGATTCGGGGAACTGGGCGCGGCATGGCACAAGTGCGGCTGAAACCAGCACTGCCAGGTGCAGGTGTGGAATGCAGCGGTACGCCATGGGGTGGTCCCTATGGCTCCATTGTACCATGCAGGAGGGGGGCCGCGCACGGAATTTCTTGCGGCCGGGAGTACTCTTGCCGCCCCCACGACGCCATGGTAGAATAGCCGTAACTGCTCGTGAGCTTCCGGCGTTCTGGTATGCAGTACCCCTTCTGCCCTGGAGGCAGTATGCACTCCCGTGCCTGTGCCGTTGCCGTGCTCGTGTGGGCGACAGCCGTGGTTGCCGCTACACCCCGCAACCCCGACCTTTCCAACACGCGTGTGAATGTCCCCTGGAGTGATTTCAAGCGCATAGTCGACAGAATCATGGGCGCCCATGGCCCGTCCGGCCCCGACACCGTGTTCGCGCCGCAGGACTACGCGATATCCTCCTGCACGGTCCAGGGGCGGGTGACCGACCGCTCCTCGGCACGCTTCACCGCACGAGCCACGCTCCACGTGCTCCCCGGGACGCAGCTGCTGCGCAACGGATGGGTACAGGTCCCCCTGGGCCAGTCCGCGCGTGGGTCGGGTGCGGTACTCGAGCAGGTGAACGTGGACGGTTCGGCGGCGTCGGTGAGCAGCCACGAAGGGCAGTACGTATTGACGGTGGCGAAAGCCGGGGTGTACCAGGTCGACCTTCGATACCATTGTCCGCTGAAGGCCGGGGAAGGCAGCTACGAGCTGCAGCTCGACCTTCCGTCTGCCGTGGCCACATCGGTGGATTTTCTTGTCCCCGGCCGCCGCGCGGAGATTCGGCTCAACGGGACACGACGTGACACCGAGACTGCCCGGGAGGGCACGCGCCTGCGCACCGCGCTGCCTCCCGCCGCCGGCACGCTTCGCATTGCCTACACGCCGCTGGAGGAGCCCGATGAAGCGGGCGACGCGGCACAGATGACCCCGAAGGTGTTTGCATCGACGGGCCTGCTGGTGGGAATCAGGGAGAACCGGGTGACGTACCGCTACCGGGTCGACTACGAGATCTGGCACCAGAAACGCACAGCCTTCTCGCTGCTCCTGCCCGACACCTTCGCCGTGGAGAACATCTCCGGTCCCGGCCTCGCCCAGTGGGATATCACCGCCACCGACAGCGGCCAGCTCCTTTCCGTCACGACCTCGTACGCACCCGAGCGCACCTGGCCGCTGAGTGTCGACTTCAGCCAGAAGCTCGAGAGCGCCGAAGCCGTGCTCAGCGTCCCCGTCCCGCGGGTGCTGGGAGTCAACCGCGAGAGCGGCTGTGTCGCCGTGCAGGCAAGCGCGACCATGGAAGTGGCCACGGGGGACAGCACCGCGCAGGTGTCGTCAGTCGCCCCCTCCGAGCTTCCCTCCTGGCTTCGCTCCGAGTCGGACATCCTGATGCGCATGAAGTACAACCGCCGGCCCTTCCGTCTCGACCTGTCGGTGAAACGTCACAAGGACATGCCGGTGCTGGTGGCAGTGGCCGACGAGGCGCTGTACACGGTGCTGCAGAGCACCGAGGGGTACCGGCTCGCGAAGTTCCGGTACTACATCCGCAACAACCAGAAGCAGTACCTTCGCGTGGCCATGCCGCAGCAGTGGGAGCTGTGGAGCGCGCTTATCGACGGGCGGGCGGTGATGCCGGCCACGGGAGACAGCGCGGGCGTGGTGCTGCTGCCGCTGAAGAAGTCGGCGGGGGACGGTGATGAGGGGTTCACGCTGGAGCTGGTGTTCTGGAACGCGGACCGCCGGATGAAACGCGGGGGCCGATTCCAGGTACCCGCACCACTCATCGATATCAACTGCCAGAAGACCAACCTCGAGGTGTGGGTGCCCCGAAGGTATGCATACCGGTTCAAGCCTGACGGGTTCGAGCAGACCTCGTCGTTCTCGAGCGAGAGGCTGAGTTCGGACTCCCCCGGCACGTGGTCGAGTACGCGCCAGACCAACCGGAAGCTGCGCCGCGACTATGTCCCTGCGCAGTCGAACACGTTCATGCTCGCCAGGAAGGGCAAGGCACTTGCGCTGCCGGTGGAGATCGAAGTACCGAAGGACGGCGTGGTGAAGCGGTTCTCGCGCGGGCTCACGGTCGCGGGTGAGCGGGCCAGTCTCCGCGTTGCGTACCGCAAGGCGATGCCCTGGGCGCGGAAACTGGTTGCATTCGGGTTCTGGCTGGCCGCGGTCGCCATCGCGTTCGCCTCCGCCCGTCACGTGCTGACGGTGTGGGGACGCGAGCGGGTGCGCGGCACCATCGCCGCTTCGGTGGTCGCCGTGTGCATCCTGATGTTTGTCAACTGGGTATCGCACGCGGGCGGCGAGTGGCTGCTTACGGGCGCGATACTCGCCGCGGGGTGCGCGGTGCTTGCCAGGCTTGCCGGTGAGTCGAGGAAGGAGGTGGCCGCATGAGACACCTCTGCCTGCTGCTCGGCTTCGTATCGATGTGCGCTGCTGCCGCGAGAGCGGAGGAACTCGACAAGACCACGGTCAGCGTGCCGTGGACCGAGTTCCGCGACATACTCACGCGCATCACCCCCGACAGCGCCGCCGCCACGACACGTCCCTCGCCACCGGTGGACTATGCGCTCACCGGCGCGTCGTACCACATCCGCCGGGCGAGCGAGCGCGAGTTCGTGGTACGCGCGGAACTCGACGCTGTGGTGCTGGCGAAGCGCGCATGGGTTACACTGGAGCTTGGTCAGGCCCCCGGCCTGCTTCCCCCGGTCACCATCGACAACCGGCCCGCTGTCACGGGCACGCTGCCGGGAGGCCGTTGGGGGGTAACGGTTACCGGCGCCGGGCGCCACCGGTTGCGGTACGCATTCGTGGTGCTGATGGAAGAGCAGGCGGGGAAGCGTGTCGTGCGGTTCCCGCTCCCGCCGCATGCCGCGTCCACGGTGTCGATTGAACTCGAACGCGCAGGCTACGTGGTAAGCGCCAACGGAATGGTACTGGCCGAGCGGAAGAGCGCGTCGGGCGCGGTGTACAGCGGCGGCCTGGGGAGCGCCAACAGTGCCGCGATCGAATGGCTCCAGGAGATGTCCCAGGTGAGCGTGAAGAACGCGATGGTACTGGCACATCTCAACACGCTGTACGGCGTGGGTGTGGGTGTGCTGCAGGTGAGTGCCGAGGTCGCCTTGTCAGTGTTCCACCAGGATATCCGCTCGTTCACCCTTACGCTCCCCGCCGACCTCGAGGTGATCGACCTGGCCGGCCCGGCCCTGGCGGCGTGGGAAACAGCCGACTCTGCCGGCACGCGTTTTCTGCACGCGTACACCAAGTACAGCGTGCGCGACAAGGCGACGTTCACGCTCACCGCCGAAACCCAGTTCAGCGACTCGCTCTCGCGACTCGCGTTCCCGCCCATAGGCGTGCACGGCGCGACCCGGCAGGAGGGCACTGTCGCAGTCGGCGTGCTGGGCAACGTGGAGATTTCTCCTGTCGACAACTCCGCCAACGTGCTCCGCCGCGACAAGCGCGAACTCCCGTCGTGGTTCGCGGGCGAGGAAGACATACTGTACGTGTACCAGTACCTTTCGGCGCCGTACCATATCGAAGTGGCCCTGACCCGGCACGACAACGTGCCCGTGCTCAACGCGATAGGCGGGACCGCTTCGCTGCAGTCGGTGGTGCGCGACGACGGCAAGACGGTGACACGGATGGAGATGACGGTGCGGAACCGGGGTGAGCAGTTCCTGCGCCTCTCGTGGAAACGCTCGTGGCAGCTCTGGAGCCTGTACTGCAACGACAAGCCGGCCCGGCCGGCACTCGACTCCTCGGCGGGCGAACTGCTGGTGCCGCTGGAGAAATCGAACGACCAGACTGCCGAAACACGAATCAAACTGGTGTTCCTGACCCGTGGGAAAGGGTTCGGGCTGGTAGGCCGAAAGGCCTTCGAATACCCCAGCGTGAACGTCCCGCTGCAGAACGTGAGCGGCACGCTGTACCTGCCCGGGAACGTGAAGCCGTTCCTGCGAAGGGGGCAGTTGCGCGATGAGCTGCAGGAGCCACCGCAGGAATGGTTTGACGTACTGCTGCACCCGGTGCGTATCCTCGACGCGTTCCTGTCACTCGGCCAACTGGGCTACCGGGACCGGGTCGAGACACACTCCTTTGAGGCAGCCCCTGAAGAGCGCGAAGCGAAACTGGCGCGCAAGTCGGTACCCCAGATGGCAGAGTCGACCGCGCCGCCGGCGCCGCCGAAGAGAGCTGCCCGGGCGATGGGCGGCGCGGGGCGCGACAAGGGCATCGGGTTCGGGACGGGTGACGAGGTCCAGTCTCTCGACGCGCTGAAGACCGAGGACCTGTCCTCGATGGTGGAACAGCGTGCCGAGGAAGCATTCGTGCAGTCGCAGGCCGCCGCCATGGAAACGGGCCTGCTCTCGATCGCTGTGGACCTTCCCGTCGAGGGCACCCCGCACCCGCTGCGGTGCGTGATGCTCGGGGAACGCGTAGCGCCGCAGTACCGATTCTTCTACCGCGAGGCGCCTGAGCACCGGCCCGCGTGGGCCGGATGGCTCGAGTTCGTGCTGACACTGGCTGCGGGCCTGGCGCTCACCTGGTGCCTCTGGCGGGGGTACAAGCGGCCCCTGGCAGTGTATGGCATCATCGTGCCGCTCGCAGCCATACTCGTCGTGGACCGCTACCTCGGCTGTCCACTCTACCTCGACCTGGTGTACCTGGTTCCATTGGCCTGGTACGTGGCGATGGCGGTGCGGTCGCTTGCGGTGCGTGTCCGCCGCAGCATGGACTGGTGGCCGGAGCTGGTGAAATCGGTGAAGGCGCTGGGGAAAAAGAAGAAGGCTGAAGGCACGGCTGCGCCCACTGCTCAGGCGGCGAAGCAGGATGATGGTGTCGGACCGCCTCCGCTGCCGGGAGGAAAGCAATGAGAGCCCCTGCGGCACTCTCCTGCGGTGCACCGCTGGTACTCGCGCTCGCCCTGCTGTCGGGCCAGCCCGAGGCGGCGAAGCCCACGGCCACCCGGCCTGCTTCCTCGGTGGCCTCCGCGGCAAAGACCGCTCCGTCACTTCCCGAGAGCAGAGTGACGCTTCCGTTCGACGAGTTCACGCGGCTGCTCAGCCGCGGGCCGGACACGGTACGCGTGTCGCCCTCAGTTTCTTCACCCGTACCGGTGGTATTCGACGAGGCGAACCTGGCAGTCCGCCTCGAGGACTCGCTCGTGGTCTGCCGGATGACTCTCGGCTACACGGTGTTGTCGGACAGCACCTGGTCGAGCGTGCACCTCATGCCGCAAAGCTCGTCTGTGTCGCTCAGTGAAGTGTCGGCGCCACCGGGCGACATCGTGTACCTGACGTCTCCCGGCTACGCTCTCCTGGTAAGCGGCCAGCGTCGTTCGCGCACGGGCACACTTCGAGCGGCATGGTACTGCCGGGCCGAGCCTGCACAAGGCGTGCGGCGCGTGGCCCTCCCGTACCCTTCGGCGACGCAGACCACGCTTACGGTGGAAGTGCCGCGCGGGTTCAGCGGCGTGAGCCTCGACCAGGGCGTCAGCCGCGGTGAGAAACGCACTGCCGGCCGGACGTTTGCGAGGTTCTCCCTGCCGGCGTCGCTCAACACCGTCTCCCTCACCTACGTCCCGCCGCCGCGTGGTTCCCCGGTCGCGGCGGAAGACACGCCGGCCGCGGAGGGGGCCGTCGAGCCACGGCTGAGCGCCGTACAGGAGCTGTTCGTGTCGGTTGAGCGTGAGCGTACGCTCGCGCTCTGCGTCATGCATGTCACGGTCACGAGCGCCCCGGTGCGCGAGCTGCGGTTCCTCGTACCCGCGAGCGGGTTCTCGCTGTTGAGCGTGGCGGCAGGCGGAAGCGGGAAATGGCGCCTGCGTGCCGACACGCTGGTGGTGCCGCTGCCGTTTGAGCTCGAGGGCGACTACGCCTGCCGCATTGCGGCCGAACTTGCGCGCGACAGCCTGGTACAGCTCCCCTCGATAGCGCTGCTGGGCGCCGCCCGCCAGAACGGACGCTTCGGGGTGGCCTCGGAGGGCGCGGCGGAAGCGCACATCGCGTGGCTGCGCAACTGCACCGTCGGCCAGCGCGAGACGTTTATCCAGCAGGGCTCGGTCGATCTCCGGGCCCTGCTGCGCGAGCGCAGCCGCGATATCGGCAACGTGTTCCTTGCGGGAGAACTGCATGCTGCGCAGTTCGAAACCGCCATGCGCGTGCGCGAACACCAGGCCGCGGCAATCAGTGATGCGTTGGTGGACTCGGCGCTCTATGTCACTGCGTTCAGCAGCGACCGCAAAGCCCTGACCCGCGCAACGCTGCTGCTGCGGCAGCGCACGCGGCAGTTCGTCGCGGTCCGTCTCCCCGGGGAAGCGACGCTCTGGTCGGTGGCCCTCGGCGGCAGGGAGGTAACGGCGTTCGAAGGGGACTCCGGCGAAATCAAGGTCTCTCTTCAGCGCTACCTCGGC
>CAZJJT010000027.1:0-9511 GCA_964546395.1 uncultured Fibrobacterota bacterium | reverse complement strand
CCCGCCCTTCCCGACATGCCGCTCAGCCGACTCTCGTGGTCGGTGTTCTACCCCCGTGCGTGGCGCCTCTGCAGAGCCACCGGCCCGTTCACCGTCGAGACGGGCACCCCGCGGCGCACCAGCCTGATTTCTGCCAACGTTGCGGAACAGACCGCACGCTACGACGGTCTCCAGACCAGGAATGTCGAGAAGGTACAGACCGGCGGCATCGGTCTCGCCCTTCCCGAGCGCCCCCGGTTCCTGGCGGCACGCACGATACTCGTGGTCGACGAGACCCCGGTACTCGGCCTGACGTTCGTATCATCACGGCTGCACGCGTTGCTTGTCGCTGTCCTGCTTGCCTTCGCGGCAACGGCTGTGACCTTCGCGCTTTTCCGGCTCTATCGTGTTGTACGCCCTCCCACCCCCCGGAAATGAACCTCGATACCGCCACCAGCATCGTCCGCGGCCGCATCGGCCCCACCCTTCGCGTCATTACCACCCGACCGCTGCATGGCGGGATGATCAACACGGTGGAGGAGTGGACCACGAACGGCACGCCCCGCCTGATCGTCGCCAAGATAACCGCGACACCCGGTTATGCGGCGTTCAGAGAAGAGATGCGGATGCTGGGGTGGTACCGGGCCAACACGAAGTTCCCCGTGCCCGAGCCGTACGCACTGGTGAGCGGCACCCCGGAGTTCGGGGGCACGGTACTGCTGATGCAGCGGCTGGAAGGGCGGCATCTCGGCGAGGCGCAGGTGAGTCGACGGGGGGCCGCGGCGCTGCAGGAAGAGCTGGCGCTGCGGGTGGCGCATCTGCACGAACACACCCGTGCCACCTACGGCAGTGCATGCGTCCCGCGCGGACCGCAGAGATGGCTGAGCGTGTTCCGCCCGGCAATCGAGTCGGAGTTCCGGCAGACGGCCGAGCGGCTGCCCGCGACCACACGCGCCACTGTAACACGCGTGCTTGACACACTCGAGGAACTCATGCCCGAGTGCGGCCGTCCCACCATGGTACACGGCGACCTCTGGGCAACCAACATCATCGTGGATGACACCGATCCGAACGCACCGGCAATCACCGGGTTCGTCGATGGCGCCGCGCGGTACTGCGACCCGGAGTTCGAACTGGCCTACCTGAGAGTGTGGGACACCGCCGGTCCCGCCTTCTTCGATGTCTACTGCCGTCACCACTCGCTGCGCGATGGTTTCGACCGCCGCTGTCTGGTGTACTGGCTGAACACCATGCTGCTGCACGTGCGGGTGTTCGGGGAGGAGTACGTTGCCGGAACGGTGCGCGTGGCGGACAGGCTTCGCGCCGTGCTGTAGCCAGGGCAGGAGCCCCCTACAACACCTTCAGCAGCTCCACTTCGTACAGGACCACCGAGTTCGGCGGGATCTTCGTGTGCGACTCGGCCCCGAATCCCAGTTCAGGCGGGACCACGAAGCGGTAGACCGCCCCGGGTTTCATCAGACACACCCCTTCGACAAGCCCCTGGCTCATCCCGCCCACTTCCCACAGCGCCGGTCCCTTGAACGTGTGCGAATCTTCGATGAGCGTGCTGTCGGCCAGCCGCGACACGAAGTGCACGAGCACGCGTGACTTCGGCGTGGGCCGTGCCCCCCGTCCCGGCTTCACCACGCTGTACTGCAGACCGCTCGTGCAGACCGTCACGCCGGTGCGGGCTGCGTTCTCTTCGACAAGCCGTTTCTCCCTGCGGCGCAGCGCCTCGAGCCTCGCACCAGTCTCCCGCTGTCCCCGCGCCTTCACCGTCTCCGCAAGTGTGGTCAGCCACCCCGACAGCTCCTCTGCCTTCAACAGCACGCCCATCCCGTACATCGTGTCGGCCATGCCCTGCACCAGGCACGGCAACCGCACATCGACACTGCAGCGCAACAGCCCGGCCCCCACGTCGAGCCCCTCGACATAGTTGTTGCGCTGCCGCTCGGTCAGGAGCGTGTCCAGCTTGTCCAGACTGAGCACGGGAACGGCCGCCGCCGCACTGTCGCTGTTGCGCCTGACAAACGCCGCCTTCACAAACGCCCGCTTCAGTGCTCTGATGTGCGCCGTATCGACTTTCAGCGGAGCGCCGCGCACCGTGTCAGCGATGCCCTGTGCGAGCGCCTGTAGATCAAGCTCCGCACCGATACGGCGGTACCGCGCACCAAGGTCGACCCCCAGCGCGTAGCTCAGACGCTCTTCCTGCGTGGTCAACCGATGAACCAGGCGCTGTTCGTGCGGCACGCACACCGTTGTTGCCGCCAGCGCCGCTGCCAGACAGCAGCACGCCCACACCCTCATTCGCCGTCCTCCGCTCCGCCGGCCGTGCCGCCGCCGATCTCGCCGATCCACTTCTCGAGTGCCGCGATGATCTTCCTGGCCTGATCGACACTGGAGACGTTGAACTTGCTCTGCTGACGGTACTCGTCGTTGTACTTGCGGTAGCGGCGGATGGTGAACCGGTCCTGCCCGTAGTCTTCCTTGGCCCGCTCCCACTGCTTGTAGCGGAAGATGATAGTCGTCCAGGAACCCTTCGACAGGATCTGCTTGTCGAGTTCCTTGACGACCAGCTGCCCATCCTCTTCGTAGTTGATCGTAATCTCGTTCACATCTGATGCCATACTGGTCTGGCCTCCTTCGCCTGGGTGGTGGGGTACCGGGGACAGCCACGCGGGCCACTCAGCGCACCTCGAGCACGTCTCCTGCCGCCAGCCGTATCGGGTTGTCAAAATAGATTGAGTCGCCCCCCACACGCCCTCCCGCCTCCCTGCCGTTCACCGTCGCTCTCCCCCGCAGCCTGCGACCACGCAACCTGAGTTGCCGGAGCCGGAGTCTGCCGTAGTCGACACGCAGACGCGAGACGCGTGCCCCGCATTCCACTACTCCCCAGCCGGACTGGGCAGTCCAGAAACTGCTGAACGCGCCCGTGCCCGCCGCAAATCCGATCATCCCTGCCGCGCCGTCATACTCGAACCCTGCCCACGCGATCATCAGGGCCCATGAAGACAGCGCGCGGGCGTAGTAGCTCCCCGCTTCGAACTGGTTCCACGGATTGCGCCGCTCCCCGTCGTGTCGCTTCGCTATCGCGCGCACAATCGCAAGCGCTTCACGCTGCATCCCTTCCAGCACCAGGTGCGACGCAACCGCGTATTCCACGCCGGTCCAGGCTTCGTCACAGTAGATGAACGGCAGCACCGGCCTCCCGCCGTCGGGCCACGAGCACAACAGCAGCGCCCCTTCATCCTGGAGCGCAAACGCACGCTGGCAGTTGGGAATCGCACTCAGCCGCCGGTGGAAGTTGTGCCGGTATATCGACCGCAGCGCCCTGCGTACCTTCGCCGGATCGAACTGCAGCCCGAGTCCCGCGATACGCCCCATCCACTGACCCCGCAACTGGTCTGAAAGGCAGCCTGCACCGTACTGGTACCGCGGCTCCCCGGGTTTCATGGCAGGGACGTAGCGACGCGCCGGACGCATCGGCAGCTCCCCGTGCTCCCACGCACCGGTGTCCACTCGCTGCACGTAGAACCGCCCATTCCACAGGTGCCGGTCGATCCAGGCGCGGCCGCGCGCGATGAGCCGCCGGTATTCCGACGCGGCCGCGGGCTCGCCGAACTGCTCGGCAATCCGGCTGCACGCCTCGAGGGCCGCGAAGTAGTACGAGGTGCCGAACGCGTTGGGACCCCAGAACTCGATATCGTACGTGTTGTGCGCCACGCCCTCGATTACACCCCGCTTGCGCCAGTCCCACTGGCGCCAGGCGAACGCCAGCGACTTCTGCATGCCCGGCCACAACTCCCTGAGCCACTTCGTGTCGCCACTGAGACGCCAGGTCTGGTAGATCCGCACAATCTCCCCCATCTGCCCGTCCACCGCGGCGTGCGGCACGCGCGTGGCACGCCGCGCCGGACTCGGGATGCGAAACGCCATGGCGCCCGAGCCGCTGGGAGAGAAGTTGTACCGGTAGTTGCGCGTGTGGAACGTCTGCTGCAGTGACGGGTACAGGAACACCAGCGCCTGCGCGTAGTTCCAGACATGCGTACACGAACCGGGGCATGAGCCCACCGTCTCGTGCGAACCCTCGAACGCGTAGAACGAGCCGTCCTCGAGTCGGATGCACGTGGGCGAGCGAATGATCGACATCTGCGACGAGGCCGCGTCAAGCACCTCCTGCGGCACGCTGGACTGCTCGAGACGCCGGCGGAACAGCGTGGTACGGGCATGCAGTTCGTCTTCGTGCCGCGCGAGATACCGCACGACGTGCAGTGCCGTCGGGAACCGCTTCGCATACCAGTTGGTCCAACGCGGCTTGCGCACCGCCGCTTTCACCCGCCCTGCATGATCAACTTCACTGAACGGGAATTCGTAGGTCGGAAACGACCATGTCACCCACACGGGCAGCACCACACTCTGGCCCGGCTTGAGCGTTGCCCGAAGGCCCAGCGTACCGGCGTCGGCATGCCTTGCCGACGGCGTCGCGTAGCGATTGTCCACCAGTGTGCCCTTCGCCGAGAACTCGTCCCACATGGTCTGCAGCGGGTCGAACCAGTCGAGTCGGTACCAGGACGTGCGCCAGGTGAGGCTGCGGTGCGGGGTGGCCACGGCGACAGTGCCGGTATGCGGCTCGCCCGCCGGGAGCGCAGGGTTGTCGAAGTACAGACAGGATATCCCGCCGCTGCGGAGCAGACGGTTGCGTCCACCGCCACCGTGCCAGGCGCCCAGCAGGTTGCGCATGCTCATCGCAAGCGTCAGCGACACGCGAGAGCGCGACGGGTTGTGGACATGGAACCGGAACAGCGCGCACGGGATCCCGGAGCTGTCGGGATCCATGGGCACCATCGGGTTGTAGGCTTCGAGCCGAACCTGCACGGGAAGCGCGCGGTCGTGGTACTCGATCTCGGCGAGCGGGTACGCCCCGCGGAACGTCACCGACTCCACACGCGGCAGGCCGAACACGCCGGAGTTGCCGAGCCCCCCGCCGGGGAACCGCGACCCGTGGACCGCGCGGTGGTGGCGGTTGTAGGGCGGCTGCACCGGCCCCTCAAGTACGCGCGCAACAGGCACTTCGGTGCCGCGCCGGGCCCAGAGCGCGAAGAAGGTGTGCTCGCTGAACGTATCCTGCTCGGGATGGTTGCGGATCTGCCACTCGGCCAGGCCGCCCGAACCGGTCAACGAGACGGTCCCGGTGCCGATACCGCCAAGGGGAAACGCTACCTCGCGGAGCCTGTTCCCCGAGAACTCTGTCGCACGCTGGGTCACAGAACGGTCCTTCCGGGATAAATTGCGGAGCATATCCGGGTACAGCAGATCGAAGTGTACTGGTGCACGCCGGTGAAGCAGTGAAAATACTCTCAGAAGCATGCAGTACCGGCAGTGCATCTGGGCGCACGAGTGTGCAGGTGGGCGAAGGGCGGTGACGAGGGCACCGGCATGGCTCGTAAGAAGGTGGAAGTACGACGAGGAAGAGAACTCTGGAGAAAGGCGGCTCGACATGATGCACGGGGTTCCTGGACAGCTGAAGCGAACTGCATGTCCAGGTGGCTGGGGTGATGTTCAGAGACACACAGCACACTGTGCTCAACAATGTGGTACCAACGGAAGGAACATGGTATGGACGTGATGCGACTTCTCCTGATTGCGGCAATGGTGAGTGCGACGGCGGGCTACGCGAGCGACGACAGCGTCAGCACCGCTGAAACGCCGAAGCGGATGGTGACGACGGGGGCGCACCTGATGGGTGGCGGGGTGCTCGGAGACCTCGGAACACTCAACAGCGACCTCAAGGCGCTCGGCTACTCCGGGCTCAAGGATTACTCGTACACCCTGGGGGTCGGCCTGATGAAGGCGCACCGGCGGGTGATCCACGAGTTCGAGCTGAAAGGGGTCATGTGGCGACCCAGCAGTGATGACAACTCGGTGAGTGAGCTGTACGGCGCCAGTATGCTGTTCAACGTGGGGTTCAATGTCCTTGCGCCGGACGGGAAGTTCTGGCTGTACCCGTACGTGGGCATGGGATGGGGCTACCACTCACTGCGGCTCCGCGAGGAGCGGACGGGACTGGTGGAAGCGCTGGCGCAGCCGGTGTCTGACGTGGTTCTGACGCAACGGACCACGGCTCTGCAGGCCGGACTCGGGTTCGACTTCCTTCTGAAGAGCAGGCGCAACCCCGCGCACTCGCGGACCGTCGGTGTGAGAGCGGGATACCTGTTCGACCCCTCACCGGCGTCCGACTGGCGTATCGGCGAAACCACTGTCCGCGGCGACCCGTCGTTCTCGATGAGCGGGGTGTACGCTCAACTGGTGCTCGGAAGGACCCGGACCAGGCCAATGAAGTGGCACAAGGGGGGATGCGCGGGTGACAAGGGCACGTGCGCCAAGGGTGGCGAGTGCTGCAAGAAGAAGGGCGGTGAGCCAGACTGAGGAGGCGCAGCAGGTTGAGACGGTGAAACGGGGGGGGAAGCTGGTTGAGGGGGCGAAACAGACCAGGGAGACCTCCTCGGCCTCCCCTTCCTGGTTCTCAGCCTGCTCAGTGGCTAGTCCGACGCGAGGTCGACTACGAGGAGAACCACGCTGAACACGACAAATGCGCCGACTGCCGCGATGGTCGCCACCCGCCGGCCGCTTCCTCTCGGCGCCGCGGCAACGGGTTTCGCCGCAGGAGCGGCGTCGGCTTCCCCACCCTCCGCCAGCAGGGCAATTCTGACTGTATCCACGGCGCCTTCCTGCAGCGCCAGCAACGTGTCCACCGGCACGTACCCGGGCCGTGACACCGACAGCTGGTAGCTGCCTGGCTTGAGCCCCTCCCGGACAGTGGGCAAACCACCGACACGGAGCGTGTCGAGCGATACCTGTGCGCCCTGCGGCTCCCCGAGCACCACCAGCGTCGCAGGCCTGATCAGCGTAAACGCCACCTCCGCGTCCGCTCCGGCGCTCACGCGCACACTCGCCGCTTTCCCCATGTAGCCCTGCATCTGCAGCTGGAGCCGGTGCGTGCCGGCGGGAAGGCTGTCGACCTTGACGGGAGTCTCGCCCACCGGAATGCCGTCCACGATAGTCAACGCACCGGACGGTGTGCTCCGGATGGTGAGTGAGCCCACTCCCTCCTGCTCGACCCCCCCGGTGGTGTCGGCCGCCCACGCGGCCCGCCCTCCGGCAAGCACCACAATGGCGAACACCATGGCTGGAACCGCACCTGCACGTCCCACTGTTCCTCCTCGGGTCTGCTGCTACTGAATCTGCCCTCCGTGCGTGGTCCCTGTGAGCGTCCACTCCAGGCACAGCCCCAGCAGGCCCCACCATTCCGTGGTGTAAGATACCTCGCCGTACCCCTCAGCCTTGCACATGGGGAACACACACCGGCGCACCACGTCGCCGCTCGTGCCGCCCAGGGTGGTGGTGACCCGGTAGATCGCGTACGTGGTCGTCCCCGGAATAATCGGCCCCATGGTATCGCCACCGACAGGCGGAATGACCGTCTGGCCTGTGTGGATAGTGGCGATGCGCTCCGCGTCGGGGACCGGGTTGATTGAGCCCGGGATCAACGCGATCGCGTTGAGGATTCTGATCTGCGTCGACACAGGCCCGATCAGCTCAAGCGTGGTGGCCGACACGTGCTGCGTGTCGGCAGCGGCGCTCATCCCGAGCGTGACCGTGTTGATCGGCGACATGCAGAGCGTCGGTACCTCCGAATCCAGCAACTGCGTCCCGAACCAGACGCCACGCACCGTGCGGGACAGGATCACGGCAGAGTACTGCTTCGCGTCAAACATGCTGGCGTCATTCTCCGACACACTCACCCCCGGATACCCAAGGCTGTCAATCACCTGCATGACACCGATCTCGGTCGGGCTGAGGCTGTTTCCGCCGTACACCAGCGCCACCGGCTTGATACACAGGTTCGTGTCGCTCGGCTCGATACGGTAGACATACGTCGAGTCGCTCAGTACCACGCTCGGCGTCCGCGCGCGCAGTCGCAGCGTGAGGTCCTCGATGGTCCTTTCGCACACGTTGTCGTCCACGATCGTGAGCACCACGGCCGTGTCGGTCTGTCCCTGCCGCATGGTGAAATCGCTCGGCGCCACCGTGTAGTCCGCCCCGGAATCGGCCGACCCGGTGGTGCTGACAGTCAGTCGCACCGGCTTGCTCAGCCCGGCCGCGCTCCTGCTGCGCACCGTCACGTTCACCTTGTAGTTGCCCGGACCCTCGTAGCCACCCGAGTCGGGCGTGGCGAAGAACACCGTGTCCACACGCGCGGCCGTGTCGTTGTCATTGATGTAGCAGACGTGGTCGGTGGGAGTGACTGGTACCAGGCTCCCCGCGGGCAGCGGGTTCTCAATTGTCAACGTAATCTTCTCCTGCCCCTCCACCAGCGTATCGTCAACTATCTCCAGCGGGATCACGGTCGCACTGTCACCCACCGCGAAAAGCAGCCGGGTGATAGCCGGCAGGTCGAAGTCGGCGGGCTGCACGGTACTCGACCCCCACACCACACGGTAGTCGATGGTGGTCGGCAGAGCAGCGGGCTTCGAAAGCCGGACGACGATGTTGGTGGTTCCGACACTCTCCAGCACGCTCGAGGCGCCTGCGGCGAAACTCACCTTGGGCGGTTCGTACGGCGCCACCACGCGCACCTGCGGCATCGGGACAATCGTATCGGCCAGGTCGGTTCCGGCGCTGACCACCACACGGATGTCCCAGGTGCCGAGGTTGGCTGCGGTCGGGAACCAGACCAGTGCGGTGTCCTGCGAGGGGGCCTTGATACTCTGGCCGTTCGGTATGAGTGCAGCGCTGAACAGGTAGGTCCCCTGGTCAAGCGGCTGGTCGATCCGCAGCATCACGTGCAACTCATCCTGCCCCGCAATCAGTGATTCGGGGAACTCAGCGGCCGTCGTGACAAACGTCGGGGCTACGGCAACAGCGCCGCTGACGAACACATGGAACACACCCTCCGCCTTCTCGGGGTACCCGTCGGACACCTGCACCTGCACGTCGACAGTCCTGCCGGTATCGTCGATTACCGGCACCCAGGTGAACACCCCCCGGTCGTCGGCATCCACAATCTTCGTGCCGCTCGGCGCCTGGAACACCAGGCGGATTTCGAGCGGATCGCCGTCATCATCCACCGCCACAACCGTGTCGGTGTAGGGCTCATCCACGGTCACGTACGTGAACGCCGGCAGCGAGACGATTCGCGGACGCGTGTTCAGGTACACCCTCCGCGTTTCGACAGCGATGTTGCTGTCCTTGTCTTCCGCCTCGATTGTCACGATATTTCCCTCGGTGCCGCGCACCAGCACCGCACTCCCCTCGAACGTGACTCCACCGGGCCGGGCCGCCGCGGCGGCGCCGTTGATACGCACCTCTCTCATGCCCGACAGCGCGTCCGTTGCCTCAATCACAAGCGGCAACGGTGTTCCTGCCGAGTAGAACCCGTTGACCACCGGTACGCCGGCACTGGTGATACTCTTGATGACAGGGGGCTGATCGTCGACCACGGTGGAATCGAACACGACGGTCAGCATGACAT
>CAZJJT010000026.1:0-18656 GCA_964546395.1 uncultured Fibrobacterota bacterium | reverse complement strand
GCAGCCGCCACATCAGAAACCATGCGAGCGGGATAGTGGCAACGAAGTACGGAACCGATGCGGCGTACTCAACCACCTGGTGTGGTGTCGCGGCCCAGAACACCGCCAACTGCCCCCGGGGAACCACCACCCGGCTTCCGCCTATGAGGTAGGTCAACGGGCGTCGGGGCAGAAAGTTGAGCTCTATCTCGTTGTGACGGTCCGCTCGCACCATGGGCTGAATCTCCCACTGGTCGCAGGCAAAGCCGTACGGGGCGAAGTCCTCGCGTTGGGGGTCGAAGGTCTTTCGGGCCATCGAGCTTAAGATACGATAACAACCTGCCGAAAACAAGATAGAACTAACCATAGAAGCAGGTTACCTTCAGGAGAACCACCATGCCCGGCAGGACCACATTCGGCGTGATTGTGTCCACTCGCGGTTTCTTCCCTGCGAGCCTGGCAGTGAGCGGACGCACAGAGATTGCCGCGCTGCTCGAGAAGAGGGGCTACGGGTGTGTAATGGCGCCGGTTGATGCCACCCCGCACGGCGCAGTGGAGACACGGGCTGATGCGAAAGTGTGCGCGCGAGTGTTCAGGGAGCACCAGGACGAAATCGACGGTATCCTGGTGGTCCTGCCGAACTTCGGCGATGAGCAGGGGGTGAGCGAGGCGATCGCCCTGGCCAACCTCAACGTGCCGGTGCTGGTGCAGGCGTGCGACGACGACTCTTCGAAGATGGACATGGCGAACCGTCGCGACGCGTTCTGCGGCAAGCTCTCGGTCTGCAACAACCTTCACCAGCGCGGCATCCCGTTCACCAACACCACACTGCACACGTGCGCTGTCACGAGTGACGTGTTTGCTGCGGACCTCGACCACTTCGCCCGGGTCTGCCGCGTGGTACGCGGGCTGCGCACTGCGCGCCTGGGGGCAATCGGTCAGCGCCCCGATCCGTTCAACACGGTGCGGTTCTCGGAGAAGATCCTTCAGGACGCGGGCATCAGCGTGTCGGTGGTGGATCTGTCGGAGATCATCTTCACTGCGCAGCGCCGCGAGACCGATGCCGCGGTGAAGGCGCGCGTGAAGGAGATTCGCGCCTATGGCAAAGTTGCCGACAGCATCCCTGAAGAGAACGTGATCCGCTCAGCCAAGCTCTCTCTCACCATCGAAGAGTGGGTGGAGTCGAAGGAACTTGACGCCACCGCGATTCAGTGCTGGAGTTCAATCCAGGAGAACTACGGCTGTGCCACCTGTCTGCCGATGAGCATGATGGGGGAGAAGGGCAAGCCGAGCGCATGCGAGACCGATGTCACCGGCGCACTGACCATGCTTGCGCTGTACCTTGCCTCGGACATCCCCGCGGGCTACCTCGACTGGAACAACAACTACGACGACGACCGCGACAAGTGCGTTAACATCCACTGCTCCAACTACCCGAAGAGTTTCATCGGGAAGCAGTTCGAAATATCCAATCTCGATATCCTGGGCGCCTCCCTGGGTCCTGATCGCTGTTTCGGTGCCTGCAAAGCGCAGGTGGCAGCCGGCCCGATGACCTACGCCAAGATCTCCACCGATGATCGCAGCGGCCGCATCCGCATGTATGTGGGCGAGGGAAGCTTCACCGATGACCCGGTCAAGACTGCCGGCGGTGTGGCGGTCTGCCATGTGCCCGGGCTGCAGAAACTGATGGACCACCTGTGTATCAACGGTTTCGAGCACCATGTTGCCATGGGCCGCGGCCTCTGGGCAAAGGTGCTGAAGGAGGCGTGCGGGACGTATCTGGGCTGGGAGGTGTATGTGCATCAGTAGAGCTGCAAGGGGGGACGTGTCCCCCTCGCTCCGGCCCGTGCGGCACATGCCGGCCGCTGAACAGCCGCCGTCACGCGCCGGGCAGCACGGTCCTTCGCTGCCCCCTCTGCGGGGTGGCCGTCGATGCCGCGCGCTTCACGCGCGGCGGATCGGCCGCCGCCGCAACGCCCCGTGTGGTGCTTCGCCGTGCGGCGAAGCGGGACAGGCATGGCATGTTCGCAGCAAAGCCGTGAGAGGATCTTCACATATATGGCACACACGCCTTCCACTGGAGCAAGGCCGCCTACGCCCACCATTGAGGGGGTAGCGGAAGACGCCGCGCCGGTGTGCGGCGGCTGGAGCGAGGGGGAGACGTCCCCCACAACACTATGAATCAGAGGGGACAGAACCGCATGTCATCACTCAAATACTCATACTTCCAACTCACGTTCGGGCAAGACGAAACGTACCATCACCCGGAGAAGACCTACGAACGCCTGAAGCGCTGCGGGTATGATGCGGTGGAACTCACGCCGCCCAAGGGGCGCTACGGCAAGGGCGTCTCCATGGAAGCGTATGTGAAACGGCACTGCGAACTGAAGAAGGAATACGGGCTCGAGGTATCGTGTGTCAACGAGTGCTGGGGCGAGATGTGGGATCCGTACTCACCGGTGTACAAGACACTCACCGAGCCGAAGACCGCGGAGTTGGCTGTCTCGGAAACGCGTACATCGGTTGACTTCGCCGCAGAAGTCGGCGCGCCGTTCGTGACGGTCGCGGTGGCGATCCACGGGCCGGTGACTGCCGGCAACGTGAAGGAGTGCACGGCGGTAGCGGTGGATGCGCTGGGCACGATGTGCGACTATGCTGCCACCAAGGGTATCCGGCTTGTGTTCGAGGCCACCAACCACCTGGAGATGGGCAAGTTTGTCAACACGGCTGCCAATCACAGGCGATTGATAGAAATGACCGGCCGTAAAAACCTGGGCATTCAGCTCGACTGGTTCCACGCCAACTTCGAGGAGTTGAACCCGTACGAAGCGGTGATGGATGCGCAGCCACTGCTCTGGCACATGCATTTCCGCGACTCCAATTCACTCACCCCGGGGTACGGGAACGTGGATTTCCGGGCGGTGATGCGGGCGCTCAAGAAGACGGGCTACGAGGGCTACTGCACGATTGAGAGCGCACCGATGATTCCCGATGCCGACACCGCGGCAAAGGACGGGATTGAGTACCTGAAATTCTGCGAACGGGTGGCTGAGTACCAGGTGTCGGAGGCGTTCCCGAACGGGTTTGGGGTGGAGTAGACAGCGTCGAGCGAGGCTACCTGTTCAGGCAGCGCGCAGCCCTGGCGGCGACCAACTGGCAGGGAAGACAGTACGGCGCCTTCTCGGTCCCCGGTGGCAACGATACCTGTTCGTAGGCGGTCAGGTGGCCTTGTGCCTGGTTGTACGCAACGTGGCCGTAGACACTCAGCAGGAAATCCTGCTTCCTCCCAAGCTGCCACAGGCCGTAGAGGTAGTCCGCGAGCGGCCAGTCATCCAGCCAGCCCATGAACCGTGTCATGCCGCAGAACTGGCCTTGGGCCGACAGCCGGGCTTCAACCAGCCTGTGCGCCATATCCGGCGGCAGGATTCCGCTGGAGAGCAATTCGGGCCAGTAGCGGTAGTTCGAGTAGGAGGCAAGGTTGCCCGATACCAGTGACGCAGGATGGGCGCACGTCTCAATCTGTGGCGGCAGCCACCAGTCGTCGTGGTTGCGGGGCCATGTTTGCCTGACAGCGGCGAGAGTGCGTTCGGAGAGCCTCTTCGCGACCGCGGCAATGTCGAGTGTGTGTGTCCCTGCGGGTAGAATACCAGTGTGCTCCGCCAGGCCCGCCCATTGGCAAAGCCCGCGCGCAACCCAGGCGTTGTTGTGGAAGTACCGGTTCTGTTCGCTGTGGGTGGAGTCGCCGAGTTGCAGCGGTTCTCCCGAGGAAATGTCTGCTTCAGGGACCCCGCGGATCAGGTCGTGGTCCTTCTCTGCTTGAAGGCACATGTCGGCGAGGTGCTGCGCCAGACGCCGGAGTGCCACCTTCCCTTCGTCCCACCATGCTGCACCGCCCGACCGCTCGTGCAGCAGCGCGGCAGTATGAAGGAGCTGTCCGTACTCGCTCAGCGAAGGGCCGTAGTAGTCGATGGTACCGTCGGGACGGACGAATGTGACGAGCCAGTAGCGGAAGAGTTGCGCCGCGCGGGCATGCAGTCCCCACGCGCTCAGTGCGTCAACAGCTGCGATGATGGTTGGCGGGAACGCGTCGTGACGGTCTTCCGCGTAGTGTTTCACCCCGTACTTCGGATGGTCACCCCGGAAGGTCGCGTCGATGAATGCAAGACCTGTTCGCACGGACAGATCCAGGTATGAGTGTCCCGTGTTAACCGCAGGCGAGGTGACGAGGTGATCGAGGTTGCGGCTGATGAGAGCGGGGTCGAAGGCAGGGTCACCCGTGAGCGGGGCGTACAGTCTCCGGATGGCGTCGAGAGACAGAGCACCTTCGTCTTCGGCGACCAGACCGAGCACAGGATCTGCTGAATCAGCCATGGGCAGCAATGTACTATCCGGCAGACTCTCGGATGGCCGCGGGGCAGGGCCGAGGACTCAGCCAACCGCCTCGAGCAGGAACGCCATGTACGGCTTGCCGGTCAGGGGGATGGGCGTGCCCCTGTCGCTGTCTTCAGCCTCAACCTCACCCTCAGCCTTCGTAGTAGTCATCTCCCACGGGTCGATATGGGTGAGTGAGTAGCGCTTCCCCTTCGGCAGTTTCGCCCACGTCTCGACTGGCTGGCGCACGCCGGTGTAGCAGAGCATCCACGTATCACCTTTGCATCCGCAGTACAGACCAGACATCCACTCGGAGTGTGGCTCCATGCCCATGTCGGGACCCGATTCCATCAGCTTCCGGAGGAACGCGATACGCTTCGGGCTCTCGCCCTTGAGCGTGCCGCCCTTGTTCCACCACATCACGTGCTCGGGCGTCAGGTAGACTTCGCTGTGCCCCGGGTATCCGCCGTTGAGTGCCACATCCCAGAACCGGTGCATCATCTCGCGGCCGCTGATATTGCCCCAGCCCTGGGGAACATTGCCCTCGTAGCACATCTCGTCGATTACCACCGGCTTGCGGTATTCGTTGCGCCACTGGGGGATCCGGAATTTGCTGGTCTGGATCGAGCAGTGTGTGATCCACGGACGCGCGTGGTCGAACCACTTAGGGCCGTTGTGGATACCGGTGAGCCGCCGGTAGGGGTCACACTCCCATATGGTGGTCCCGATACGCTCGAAATCCTCGTCGGTTTTGTGGCGCATGAAATCGAACTCGTTGGCGAGCGACCACCATACGTTGCGGAAGGCGCTGAGTCGGGCAATGACGTACTTCAGGTAGAACAGGTCGGTCTCGCGCGACATCTGGGCAAACCCCCAGCGGTCGTACGGATGGTAGAGGATCACGTCAGCTTCGATGCCGAGTTGGAGCAGTTCCCGGATGCGCGTGTCGAGCATCCTGAAGAACGTGGTGTCGAACCGCTGGAAGTCGAACTCCCACTCGACCTTGCCGCCCTTACTGTCCCAGTGTCCGTCCCAGGTGGTTCCGCCCTTCTTGAGAAGAGGGAAGGCGAAGTGCTCGGGGTCATCGTGTTCATTGTAGATGTAGCTCTTGGGGAACACGGTCATGCGGACCTTGTTGAACGGGCTGGCTTTCAGGCTGGCAAGGGTTTGCTTGGCAAGCGCGTCACCCTGGTGAATCCAGGCGTAGCAGGTGGTCCCGATACAGCTGTAGAATGTCCCGTCGGCGTAGCGGAAATCGTGGTACTTGTCGACGTTCACCGGGCCGTGATTGCCGGCCAGGGGCGGCGTGCACTCGAAGCTGCCTTCCTTGCCGTCCAGGGCCGCGGCACTGCTGACCGTGCGGTAGTGCCACGCGCCTTCGGTGTCGGGCATGAACCGGACAGCCCAGGTGTTGTCCCCATCGTAGAACCCACCGACCTCCACGGAGCGGTGTCCCTTGGTGAACACGGCACCGAACGTGATATCGACGAATGGGTTCGCGGCTTCCGGCCCCTGGTGACGCGCTTCGAATATGCCCCACTTCTCTGTGCTCTGTGCCATGGCTTCGCCCCGTGTTGTGGGTGTGCAAGTACCCTCACGCGTGAAAATGGCATGTGCAGAGTGTCATGTCCACCGCATTTTTGCCTGGTACTTGTTGGATCGTAAGGTCGGGTGACGCAACCCATTTTCCTGAGGAGTCAAGGCCCGCAGGACCGCCCTCTTTCGATGTTCACCCCGACGCGGGCCGGGTTCGCTGGGAGAGGCGCCTTGAGCTATAGATAAGTATTTCCTACCGGCTTGGAACCTGCATTGAGGGCCCTGCATCCGCTTCGGTTGGTCCCGCAACCGGCACCACTATTTCTCCAATATCACTGATTGGGGCCGGAAAGTCAACGCAGGAACCACAACTCGACTGGGCACGAAGTGCCCGTCTACCACACATTGGAGAACGAAGTGACAAAGTACCCCGGGTCGTAAGTGAACCCACAACATCGCCCATTTCAACCATGTGTTCCGAGCGCGGTGTGGAACGGCGCCCGTGTCAGGGCCGACTTCGCAGGCGAAGTGTCAGCAGATCCTGCGCGGTAAGTTCGGCGCCCTGTCTTGCGAGCTCGCGCGCATCGAACGGCACGCTGAACACGCGACCGGCCATCTGGGGACACGCGTGCTGGGCGAGCTCAACCAGGCACCTGCCGACCACCTCGGGCGTGTTGCCCTCTTTCTGCTCCATCATCCGGTGCACGTGGGGCATCCAGGTGTCGATGTCCTCGGAGGCCGCCAGGTTGCGGGTCATGCCCGTGTCGTTGAATCCGGGGTCAAGAGCCAGGGCGATGACCTTGGAGCCGCGACGGGAGAGTTCGAAGGCGGTTGTGTCGGTGAGGCGCAGGATGGCGGTCTTGGAGCAACCGTAGCCCGATCCCGCCAACAGCGGCCAGGTTGCGCCCCCGCCGCTCATGTTCACGACCAGACCGGTGTTGCGTTCGATCATGGACGGCAGCACGGCACGACAGCAGTGCATGGTGCCACGGAGGTTGACAGTCACGTCGCGCCACCACTGCTGCGGGTCGATATCCCAGAGCGGTCCGATGCAGCCGAAGAGGCCCGCGTTGTTGACGAGAATGTCGATTGCGCCGCGGCTGGCAAGGGCATCACGAATTGCCCCTTCCACCAGCCCGTAGTCAGTGATGTCCACGTGCGCGGGAGCTGCACTCCCCCCGGCATCCGTGATCAGTGCGACCGTCTCTTCAAGCGGCCCGAGTCGTCTTCCACAACAGAAGACATGGCAGCCTGCATCGGCAAGCGAACGGGCGATCGCGCGGCCGATACCGCTGCCCGCGCCGGTGACGACAGCAGTGCTGTTACGGAGTTCCATGGCTGGCTCCTGCGCATGTGTTTCCAGAAACTACGTGGGGCCGCAGCACGCACGAGCACGCGCGACCTCAGTGCACCTCGACCAGTGGCGCGCAGGCAGCCGGCCGGCCAGGGGTGAGTCGGCCCGAAGGTGTGTAGGTGGTTGCTGACGCGGCACCCGACACGGGGGACAGCCTGCCGCCGAAGGCCTGTGCGGCCCGCGGGGGGGACATGGCAGTGTGCGGATACCGCGTCGATGCAACCGCTGTTGCGTGTGGGTCGGGAAGTGTCCCGGTCCAGAACTCACCTTCAGTGCCCCAGTAGGCCGGCGTGATATCCTGCACCACGTTCGTGTACACGTTGATCATGAACACACGCACCGCCCACGGGTCCACCGGCTGCTGGAAACTGTACACCATGAGTGAGTCATTCGACGGTGTGGTGAACGGACTCGAGCCCGGTCCCCAGAGCTGCCAGTTGTCGGGCACAACAGGGTCGGCGCTGCGGTGCAGCACATCCCAGCTGATATAGCGGGTCTTGTCGAAGTTGCCGGTGGTGCTGGTGGCCGGAGCCACGAAGCCGAATGCGTGATGGTAACAGTCGCCGGGCGCCGGTCCGGCAGGATTGCCGAATGTCGAGCAGTTCCACAGCGTCCACACCGCAGCCGACCCGTCGTTGAGCATCGTGGCGCCATGGTCCCACTCGCCGGCATCGTCGTACTTCTCGTTCAGAAGCGCGGTGGCGTCGGCGTTGACACTGAAGAACATCGAGCCGTAGGCAAAGCCCACTGACTCGTGGTGAAGGCGGGCGAAACCGAGCGTGCCGTCACGGGTCATGCTCAGGCTGGTGAGCCCGATGGTGCGCGAAATGGTCAACTGGCGCCGACTGCCGGTGGCAGGATCCACCACGTTGACATGCGGGGTGCCGCCTTCTGCGTCTCCCTCCATCCAGAAGATGCCCTTCTCGGTCCAGCAGATATTGGTGACATCATCGGAGGTGTACGTTGCACAGAGCGGCTGTGCTCCGGTCCCGTCATTGTTTACCACATATACCGACCCACCGAACCGGGCGAAGGCTAGCCGCCGACCGTCATTGGAAAACGTGGCGTGGGATGCCCTCCCGCCAGCCGAGTACAGCAGCCGGTCTTCACCGCCGGGCCGGTGGGCCAGGCGCACTTCACCACCCCATGTTGTCAGTGCAAGCCAGACGCTGCTCTGGGCCCGCGACAGCACCGGGAGGCAGAGCGAAGCAGCGAGCAACGCAACAGCTCGTGTCGTGGTGTCCATACCAACAATGTACGGGGCCGGGCGAGCCATGGCCGTCATTCAAGGAGAATGTAGATAGAAATGATGAAAGTATGAAAACCATATCCTGCGCCCTCCTGCCGCATCGCAACACCCACAATAGCAATGGCTTCCTGATGATCGCGAGGTGTTTGTTCGGTAGATTGAGACTGGAGATTGAGGATTGAGATCCTGCGTCCCATCTCCTGTGTCCCATGTCCTGCATTCCCAAGGAGGCACCCGTGTCCAAGCTTCGCATCGGTATCGTCGGACTTTCGCGTGGACGAGGGTTCGTGGGTGTGTTCAGTGCGCACCCGCGCGTGGAAGTGACAGCGGTGTGTGATCTCGACCAGGCGTTGCTGGCCGAAGTCGGCGATGCGTTCAAACTCAACGACTCGCATCGGTTCACATCATACGACAAGTTCTTGGCGGCCCCCATGGACATCGTGGTGATCGCGACACCGATCCCCATGCACACCGAGCACACGCTCAAGGCGCTTGAGAGCGGCAGGCACGTGCTCTGTGAACAAACCGTGGCCTACACCCTCCAGGAGTGCGAGCAGGTGGTGAAGGCGGTGCGGCGTTCGGGGAAGCAGTACATGATGGCGGAGAACTACTGCTATTTCCACTACATGAGGCAGTGGAAGGAGATCGTGGCCCGCGGCGACATCGGCAGTATCTACTACGGCGAGGGCGAGTACATCCACAATATCGAAGACCTGCTTGTCGACGAGAAGACGGGGAAGTACTTCTGGCGTCACGAACGTCCGCCAATCTGGTACTGCGCGCACACGCTTGGGCCGATACTCATGCTCATGGACGACCGTGTCGTGCAGGCCTGCGGGTTAACCTCGGGGTTCACGCGCCACCCGGAGTACAGCGATCATCCCGGGTTCCTGGATATCGAGGTAGGGCTGTTCAAGACGCAGAAGGGCAAGCTGGTGAAGATCCTCCGCAGCCAGGTCGCCGTGCGTCCGCACATGGTCTGGTACTCTCTGTACGGCACGAAGGGGCACCTGGAGAATCAGCGCTTCCCGCTGGGCGATGGGACCGGGGTGTACTACACCGAGACCTCGATGCCCGACATTGACAAACCAGAACTGCCGCGCACGCCCGATTCCGACCCGAACGCACCGCCCGAGGCCGCCTCAGGAGGCCACGGCACGTCTGAGTACTACCTCATCCGCGATTTCCTGGACGCTGTCGAGCATGACCGACCGCCGCCAATCGACGTTTCCCGCGCAGTGGACTTCACCGCGCCGGGCATCGTGGCGCACCAGAGCGCGATGAAGGGTGGGGAGTGGTTGGATGTTCCGCTGATGTAGTGCGCAGGCAAAACCGGCTTGGGGGGGAAGTCTCCCCCTCGCTCCAGCCCCCGCCCACGGTAGGGGATGGGTCTGAGACCCACCCCTACCGTGGATCGTGGTCTTGCGCTGCCCCCTCTGCAGGGCGGCCGTCGATATCGCACGCTGTGCGTGCGACGGATCGGCCGCCCCGCAACGCCCCGTGTGGTAGCAGCTGCTGCACATCCACTAGATTCAGATTGTGTCACACCTTCCTCTGGCCATTTCTGCGATCGCGTGTATTGCTGCGGTGGTCGTCTGCACACTGTGGCTGCAGCATGTGCTTCGTTCCTGGAAGATGCGCCGGAGGGCCCACCGTGCCCAGGCAGGCGAGGACCGCGCGCGCGAGTACCTGCTGAGGCACGGGTTCACTATCCTCGAGGAGCAGGCCACACTTCACCCGCACATGTGGATAGACGACACGCGGACCGAGTTCACCGTCCGGGCCGATTACGTGGTGCGCAAACATGGCCGTCGCGGTGTGGTGGACGCCAAAACCGGCACGCACGCCCCCGACCCTGCGTCAAGCGACACGCGCCGGCAGCTGCTGGAGTATGCCCGCTGCTATGACGTGGACGATGTTCACCTGTTCGATGCCGAACGCGACAGGCTGAGGAAGATCCGGTTCGACAGCAGCGGGCGGAGACGCTCTGCGGTACGCCTGTTCTGGTGGTTTGTCACGGGGTTGCTGCTTGGCGCGACGCTTGCCACGATTGCGCTGCTTGGGGCCCGGCTTGCGTGACGAGGCCCGTTTGTCCTGAGCGAATGGCCGGCTGCCATGTGTCTACCCATAGCACGGATACGTGCATGGCGTACCACGAACATCCAGTACACAGGGGGCATACATGCAGCGTACCACATGTCCGGCGCTTGCGTACCGAACCGTACGTATCCCGACCGCCTTCATGGTGGCGGCCATTGCCGTAACCGTGGTCTCGTGCATTGGGCGTGACGAAGAGGATACGAGAGCAGAGGACGCGTCACGCGATCTGCTGAACAACGCCACCACCTTCATCTACAACGCCATCCCCAACGACCCTGGCGCTGCCATCACGCCCGAGTACAGCACTGCGATCAACAGGTTCTCGGTGAACCTGCTCCAGCATGTGTATGGCGATACGTCGTTCACCGGCAGTAATGTCGTGTTGAGTCCATTCAGTGTGAGCCGGAGCCTGTCGGTGCTTGCCGACGGTGCGGTGGGGCAGGCGAGAAGCGAGTTGCTCGAGGCGCTGGGGGGCCAGAGCGCCATCGACGACGCGCGGTCGGCATTGTCTGAGTTGCTGTACGCCGACAACTCAATCATTCTACAGTGCGCGGACGCGCTCTGGATAGACTCGACGCGGTACGCGCTGAACGACAGTTTCAGGGCCAACGCGAACAGCAAGTTCGGTGTCGAGTGCGCCGGCTTGGATTTCAGCGACAGGAACGCGGCGGTTGCAGCGGTGAACAACTGGATCAGCAGCAACACCAACAACTACCTGACCGACGTTGTCCGTCCGGAGATCATAACCCCCTACACGGTGCTTCTGCTGACCAACGCCATCTCCTTCGAAGCCGACTGGACTTCACCGTTCGATGTCACCGCGACGCGCCCGGAGTTGTTCAGTGCCCCGGGCGGGGCTGTCGAGGTCGACATGATGAACTCACAGTACTACCACCAGACACGAATCGCCGAGACGTATGACAACGCCCGGATCTACTACGGCACCGTCGGCGCCGACTACTTCTATCTTGACGTCTACATGCCCACATCCGGGTCCATCGAGGACTTCCTGAGCGACAGGTGCCTGGTTGCCCTGTCCGACACGGACTCTGTTTCGGTTGGCCTGCTGCAGATGCCGAAGTTCTCGTTCAGGACCGAGGTAGATCTGGCCCCGGTGCTCAGGCAACTCGGCATAGTCGAGATATTCGACCCGTATACCATGGACCTGGCCGGTATTGCCCAGTCCGCCGGCAGCGGGACTACTGTCCCAATCTACGTCGAGAGTATCAGCCACACGGCCGGCATCGAGACCGACGAGGAGGGCACCAAGGCTGTGGCCGTGACAGTGGTCAGCGGCGGATGCTTGTCCGCTGGCCCCCCGTCACCCAATGTGACACTGGACAAACCGTTCGTGTACTTCATCCGGGCCGGGCAGAACGGGCTGGTTCTCTTCGCGGGTGTGGTCAACAACCCGAACCAGGATTAACACACTCCGACTGCGGTGGCACGTGCGCCTTTGGTTGTGCCATGCTATCTTACCCGTATGGACGACAGGTGGGGCCGTCGTACGGTTCCGGCACAGAAACAGGCGGTATCCGGGCTCCTGCTCATTGCTGCTCTCTGGGCGGTGGTGGCGCGTGACTGCGGTGCGGCCATGCTCACCTACCAGTACGACACCACTGACTTCGCCAACCCCGAGCGCGGGTTCTTCTGGCAGACCGAGCCAGACTCCGCCGAGTTCCGTCGTGCACGCAACCAGGACCATGTGACTCTCTTCCGCTGGTGCATCGGCATGGCGTCATTCCGTGACACGTCGTTGTCGGCCGCGTTCCTGGCCCAGGTGGCCGACGGCTTCGCCGAGACCCGCAAGGCCGGCGCCAAGGTGATCCCGCGCTTCGCTTACGACTACACACCGGCTGGACAGGACGCACCGCTGGATACTGTGCTGAAGCATATCGGCCAGCTTGGCCCGGTGCTCGCCGCCAACCGGGATGTGATCGCGTTCATGGAAGCGGGGTTCATCGGCGCCTGGGGCGAGTGGCACTCGTCGAGCAACGGTCTCGACAATACCGAGAGCATGCGGACCATCCTGACCAGCCTGCTCCGCGCGCTGCCGGAGGACCGCATGGTTGCCGTGCGCACCCCAATGTTCAAGCAGGATATCTTCTACACCACCACGCCGCTTCCCACCTCCATGGCGTTCTCGGGCATGGATGTCGCCCGTACCGGCGCGCACAACGACTGCCTTGGCGCTTCCGCCGACGACTGGGGAACGTACGAGAGCGGCCGGCTCGAGTCACTGCGCAACTACCTGCACTCCGACAACCGCTATGTCCCAGTGGGCGGCGAAACCTGCAACCCAAGCAGTTACTCCACCTGCACGGCCATCCCCTCCGAGATGCAGCGCATGCGCTGGGACGCACTCAATCTCAACTATCATCCTGGCGTGATAGACAGTTGGCGCACGGACGGCTGCTTCGGCGAGGTCAGCCGCATGCTTGGCTATCGGTTTGTGCTGCTCAGCGCCTCGCTTCAGGACAGCGCAACCCCTGGTGGTCATCTGGCTGTCAGCCTTCGTCTCACCAACGTGGGGTGGGGGAAGTGCTACAACCCCCGCGGCTTCGAGCTGGTGCTGCGCGAGAGTGTGAGCAGCACGGAGGTAGTGCTGCTTCCTGGTGCCGATCCCCGCTGGTGGCTGATTGGCGATACGGTGACAGTAACACTCGATACGGTGTTGCCCGCATCCATGGCCGAGGGCGACTATGCCATGTTCGTCAACCTGCCCGACACTGTTGCCGGCTTCCATGACCGTCCCGACTACGCCATCCGGCTTGCCAACAGCGGGGTATGGGAGCAGTCCACCGGCTACAACCGGCTCAACCACACACTCCGCGTGCGGGGGGCAGCGTCAGTGGACTGGCCGCGCCGTGATGGCGTCGACCACCGGACGAAGTCGCTGCAGAGCCTGGCTGTGTACGACCTGCAGGGCAGGTGCCTGGCCCCGGATGCTGTTGGCCGGCGAACCGGTGTGTGCCTGGTCCGGACTGCGGCGCGGTCTGGGGCCAGACCGAGATACACGGTCGACATGCCGTAGTTGTGGGGTGCTGCACGCAGAAAAGCAGCAGCGCGGGCCTTCCGGCTGCCGCAGTCCATACCGCACTCAGGTTTCTTGGGTACTCCGCCTCAGAGCAAGCTCCCGCTGATCCTGGGTGTGGGAGAAGGTTGCGAGTCAGTGGGCAGATCCCACTGACTCCAAGTCAGCCCCGTTGGCACCTCAACATATTACCAAACAACGTGTTACATCGCCGATCGCAGCCCCGGAACAGGAGGAACGGCACGATAGGTAAATTGAAGATAATTCGTTAATCAACTTTTGATCTTCCGGACTTCTTGTGGTATGTTAAGGGTGCCGGGCCCGGCTTGGAGGGCCGTCAGTCCGGGCTTTCACCCACGCACCAACAGTCCGGTGCCCATCCTGAGGGGGAGGGGCGATGCAAGCAGCAAAGGCGCTGTCTCTTGCGGTACTTGTGTCAGCGGCGTGCGCGTACGGCCAGTCCGCAGTGGTTACCATCGACAAAGCCCAGACATTCCAGACAATCGACGGCAATGGCGCCATGGGCGATTTCTCGCCCTGGAAAATCCGTCAGGGGCCGTTCTATGTTGACGCCGACCTTACGAATTTCTATGACAGCCTGATCAACGTCCTTGGTTTCACCCTGCACCGCATCTTTGTCGATGGATGCGACTTCTCGCCATCCGCGGGCCAGTACCGCATTTCCGATGGGATCCGGCATTTCTACGGCACGACCGTGGCGCGGCTCAAGGCGGTGGCCGACGCCAACGGCGAACCGTACATGGTGGCCCCTGCAGTGCTGTCTCCTCCCGCCTACATGAAGTACAACAACCAGTGCCCTGGTGGAGAAGAGAGCGCATACCCAGGCAGCACCAACAACCACCTGATTCCCGACCAGTATGACGAGTTCGGGGATTTCTGTGCTGCCTACATAACCATGGTACGTGACACGTTTGGCATTACTCCCTACGCGTTCAGTTTCCAGAATGAGCCCTATTTCAACGAGCCGTACTCTTCGTGCAGCTACTCCGGCGGCACGCACTATGCGCAGATGCTGAAAGTCGCGGCCCCGAAGGTCCGCGCCCTTGGTTTGCCGATACTGTTCTATGGTGTCGAGCACATGTCGCACACGTATCCCCAATGGGAAAACCAGGTGGTTGCCGACGCGTCGGCCGCTCCCTACATCGACCGGTTCGCCGTACACGGATACACCGACGGTATCCAGGTCGACACCACCACCTTTGGCACTATCACCCCGCAGGGCGGCCGCCCGCTCTGGATGAGCGAGACAAGCGGCTACTGCAACGATTACACAGCTTCGATGACGCTGGCGCGAACACTGATGCGCACGTACGGTTCCAGCAACATGTCGGCCTGGATTTACGTGGGCATTTTGGGCGAAGACAGCCAGCAGTACGGGTGCGGCTGGTTTGTGTCCAGCGCCGACGGGTGGCTGAGTCCGCGCTACTGGGTGTACGCGCAGTTCTTCCGGTTTGTCCGTCCGGGCATGAAACGCATCGCCGCTTCGAGCAGCCAGAGCGACATCCAGGTGGTGGCGTTCAAGGATGATGCGAAGGGCTCGATGTCGGTAGTGCTGCTGAACACATCGACGACGAGCAGTCGCACGGTCACGCTCAACATCTCGGGCGGGGCCCTGCCGCCATCCTTTGAGGTCAAGCGTACCACCCCCACCGAGAACTTCGTGTCGGTGGGTACTGCAGCTCCGACGGATGCAATCACGGTACCGGCCAACAGTATCGTGTCGCTGGGGTACAACCACGTAGGGGGCTCCAGCGTTGCGGCGCCCCTGAGTCAGGCGACTGTGTCAACTGGGCATTCGGCGCAGCCACAGGCGCACACCTATGACCTGAGGGGCCGGCAGGTGGTACGCGGCTTCTCGACAAAGGGTGTTGCTGCTCCCGCGTTCGGCGTGTACTGCCGGACCGAGGGGACTGGGGCTGTGCTGCAGGCAGCGGCAGAGTAGGAGAGCCACCCGGGGGGGATAGGCAGTTTCACCGGCTGACCGGCAGATGGTCCGGAGCCGATCCACCACGAACCACGGAGGAACACATGTTGCGTCGCGAGTTTGCCAGTGCAGAGCGGGCCAATGTCCTGTCGGCGGCAGCTGCATTCTGCCTGTCCGTCATCTGCCTTCCGTCATCCGGCTCCGCCCAGGCCACCGCGGTTGCCATCGATCCGGCCGAGACCCACCAGACCATTGAAGGGTTCGGCTCGATGCTCAAGAGCGATATCGGACCAGAAGACATCACCGACTTGCGCAACGCCACATTCCGGCAGTTCCTCATGGAGGACTTCGGGTTCACCGTGTTCCGCCCCTGGCTCCCCATGACACCGTTCGAGCCCACCAACGACAACAGCGACCCCAACACACTCAACATGAGCGGGTTCGTGCTCTGCAGCCAGATGCAGTTCATCATCGAGTGTATCAATCTTCTCAAGTCCTATCCCGATGTCAAGTTCATCCCGGCGGTGCTGAGCCCGCCGGCGTGGATGAAGGACAACAACGACATCGCCAACGGCAGTCTGCGGACCGACATGTACGAAGAGTTCGCCGAGTACCTGGTTGCGTTCTACCGCATCATCAAGCAGGAAACGGGCATGGATCTCTACGGGATCAGCATGCAGAACGAATCTGCTTTCGACGAGTGGTACGGCTCGTGCAAGTACACGGCGCAGCAGTACCGAGATGTGCTGAAGGTGGTGGGTGCGCGGTTCGCCGCCGAGAACATCCAGACACGGCTGCATGGCGCCGATGACATGCTGACCAACATCACTATCAACCCCTACTTCGGCATCATCAACCAGGATCCCGTCGCCAAGTCCTACCTGAGTGCCGCCTCGGTGCATGGCTACAGTGATGGCGTGAGCCCCATGCCGACATCGGGTGCGGCGCAGGCGTGGGCGAGGCTGGGTACAATCTCGCGTGCGATGGGGATCCCGGCGTGGATGAACGAGGCGGCGGGGTGGCAGCCGAATGACTACATGCCGGCCGCCCTTCACGTGGGGATGGGGCTGAAATACGCTGACCTCACCATGTGGGTGCATCTCGACATGGATGACTGCGCCCAGTGGGGGCTGTTGTGCAACGACCAGCACACGCTGCGGTCGGCCGCCATGAAGCACTACTACCACTTCGTGCGTCCGGGTGCCGTGCGTATCGGGGCGACCTACACGGCCGACGACTACCTGCTGGTGAATGCGTTCGTGCACGCGGACAACGACAAGATGACTGTCGTCGCGGTCAACAACGCTTCCTCGAGTCGCCAGATCCAGCTTTCCGGCACTGGGCTTCCCGCGCAGATGCAGATGTACCTGACCACCTCCACCGGCGGCAACAAGCTCTGCGAGGACCAGGGAAACACGTCCACAGGCAGCGCAATCACGCTCCCGGCGCACAGTGTGGTGACGCTCGAGGCCGACTATGTGACTGCTGTCCAGCCGCGTGCGACGCGCGCAGCACCTTCGGTCCGGCGTGTGCCTGTGTCTGCAGGTAGCCGCACGTTCCTGATTGACGGGAGCGCGGTGCGTGGGGCAGGCAGCGCGCGGGGTATCAGGGTGGTGGACACGCCTGAGGGAGCTGCGGTGCTGATGAAGTGAGGAGGCATGGGGCGTAAGGCATAGGGCATCGGGCACAAGTGAAGGAGTCTCCCTCTTCCCTTGTGTCTTATGCCTTGCCCCCTTTCCCTTGCCGTTTCAATGCAGACAGTCGCTCGGGTGCGTATCGAGCATGAGCCCGGGAAACCCGCGTCCCGCTGGTCTGCTGCTGTTGCCCCGCGGAACACCGCGCGAGTACAGGTGCCCCTCTTTCGAGTACCGCCCTCCGTGTGCCGCAAGGTACTTCTCGATTTCGGCGCGCAGCTCTGCGCGGGTCGCGGCGTGCGATGACTCTTCGGCAAGGTTGCTGAGTTCGTGAGGGTCGGTCGAGAGATCGAACAGCAGTTCGGCCCCATCCGCGTAGTACCACACGTACTTCCAGCGCCCATCGGTGATTCCTGCCCACTGTATCGTCTCGGGGTGGCGGTTGTTCATGCCCTGGCCGGCCACGATGAACCGGCGCGGTGAGGCGAGGCGGCCCTGCGCAAGCGCTACCATGTCCTGCCCCTCAATGGAACCGGGTACGCTGCCGCCTGCAGCAGTGACAAGCGTGGGGAGCAGGTCGTGCAGCGTGACCGCGCTGCTCACCGAAGCCCCGTCGCAGCGGTTGTCCCACGTGCGCGGCATCCGCAGCACCATCGGCACATGTGCCGAACCCTCGACAAAACACCCCTTGGCAATCATGTGATGATCGCCGAGCCGGTCGCCGTGATCAGACGTATAGGCGATGAGAGTGTTGTCGCGCAGGTCGTACTTCTCGAACGGGCCCTTGTCCTGCAGCGCGGCGATGATGCGGCCGATGTTGTAATCGATCTGGGTAATCAGGCCGTAGTACGCCGCACGCGCTTCGTGAATCAGCACCGGGTCCATGCGTTCTATCACGCCGCCGTGCTGTGCGTTTCTGACTGCATCGGGCTTGTCCGAACCCGTTGCCCAGCTGCCCACCCACGGTGTTCCGGTGTCGACTCCCCGGTACATCGAGTAGTAGGGCTCTGGCGGGTCGAGCGGCGGGTGCGGCTTGGAGTACGATACCCAGAGGAAGAACGGCACGGTGGGGTCACGTCGCCGGGTGAGGAACTCGACTGCCTGCTCGGTGATCCACGACGTGAGCGTGAGAGACTCGGGCACCGTGGACATCGTGGCGTAGAACTCGTTCTCGCCCAGGCCGTGACGTCGCGGCTGCAGCGGGTTGCCGCTGTGGCGCATCTGGCGGTAGTACTGGTCGAGGGGGATGGTCTCATCGAACCCATGCCGGATACGCTGCGGATGGAAGTGCAGTTTGCCGATGCCGACGGTCTGGTAGCCGCAGGCACGCAGCAGCGTGGGGAGTGTACTCTCGGCACCGAAGTACTCGCAGGTGGGTGCGTTGGTCCCCATGCGATGGGTGAAGATGGACTGGCCGGTCATGATAGAGACCCGGCCCGGGACGCAGACAGGGC